>JABFSM010000268.1 GCA_013140635.1 Gemmatimonadales bacterium | reverse complement strand
CCCGGAAGGGGTGAGTCTCCTCAATAGCGGAGGGGTGCTGCTAGTCTTCGCGCTGTGACCCCCTCTCGTCTCCTCGGCATCCTCCTGCTTCCTGCGGCGCTGGCCGGCCGGTGCGCTCCGCCCGGAGAAACGAATGCCCGCCAGACCGGACGGTTCGAGGATCCGCGGCTCACCGAGAGCAGCGGCGTCGTGGTGAGCCGCCGGCATCCCGGCGTGCTCTGGACGATGAACGATTCCGGAGGGGAGCCGGCCCTCTTTGCCACCGACACGGCGGGCCGCGCGCTCGGCATGCCGGCCGTCCCGGAGGCGGCGAACGTCGACTGGGAAGCGTTAGGCATCGGCCCCTGCGGCGGCGGGACCTGTCTCTACATCGGCGACACCGGCGACAACGACGAATCGCGGCCGGCGGTGGTGCTCTACCGGGTGCCCGAACCCGACCCAAAGGCGGCCGGCGCCGGCGCGGCGGAACGGCTGGCGGTCCGGTATTCCGACGGCGCCCATGATGTCGAGGCCCTCTACGTCGAACCGGACGGCGGAGTCGTTCTCGTCACCAAGGGCCGGAGCGGGGGCGTTCGCGCCTACCGCGTCGACAGCTCGGCGTGGACCGCCCCCGGCCTGGAGGCGCGGGCCACCCTGATGGACAGCCTCCCGATCCCACGCGGGAATCTGGTCACCGATGCCGCCATCTCCCAGGACGGCACCCGGGTGGCGGTGCGCACCTACCGGGACATCTGGCTCTTCCGGCGCGACGTTCGAGGGCGCCTCCAGGTGGCCGGCTCCGGACCTCTCTGCGGAGTCGCGGGCCTCGAGCCGCAAGGCGAGGCGATCGCCTGGTGGGACGAAAGAACCTTCGTGCTCACGAGCGAAAAAGGGCGCTTCCAGGCGGGCCCGATCACCCTGGTGCAATGTCCTCTTCAGTGACCCGGCGCCTTTCTCTCTGGTGGTTGATGATCCCCTTGGCGCCAGCACTCTGGTTCCTGCGCGATCATCCACCTCCCCTGCCCGAGCACCATGCCGAGTGGCTCGATGCGGGCGGCGCACCGGTTCGGGTGGTCCGGGCGGGAGAGGGAGATACGACGCTCGTTCTCCTGCATGGGTTCGGCGAGTCGCTTACCGTTTGGCGGCCGATCTTCGATCGCCTGACCGAAAAGAACCGGGTCGTGGCCCTCGACCTCCCAGGGTTCGGAGGGAGCGCCAAGCCCGCCGCCAGCTACTCCTTGGAGAGCATGACCGAGCGGCTCACCGGGTTCCTCGATCGCTGGGTTCCCGGACCGGTGGTGATGGTCGGGCACTCGATGGGGGGTGAGCTGGCGGCGTCGGTGGCTCTGGCTCGCCCCGACCAGGTCAAGTTGCTCGTGCTGATCGCTCCCGCGGGGTACCGGATCGGCCTCGGGGCGATCATGGGGACCATGTCGCCCACCAAGGCGCGGGCGCTGGGCCGGTATCTGGCCCTTCGGTCGTTCATTACCCCGATTCATGCCCCGGCGTGGCTTGCCGAACCCGATTCGATGGCCGATTACGACCTCACATTGGATTCGACATACGTCCGGGCGGCAACCCGAGTGCTGGAGGAATTCGATTGGTCGGGGCTCCGGGGACGGTTTCAGGAAATCCGCCAACCGACACTACTGATCTGGGGCGGGCTCGACCCGGTCATTCCGGTTGCCGTGGCCGACTCGATTGCCAGGGAGCTTCGGTGCCGGCGGTTCATTTCCCTTCCGGGCGCCTTTCACCGGCCCCAGGCCGAGGTTCCAGAGACGGTTTTCAGCGCCATAAGGGCCTTTCTTGCGAGTCCGGGCTGTGAATAGTGGCCGTCGGGCCTTCTCCGTAGGAGCAAACACTACTATTTTGGCGGCGCCCCGTCGTCCTCGTACCCCTGCCACGCGGGAGTGCATCTGGACCTGCCCACTCTACACCGTGTTCCAGTAAGCTGGCTGCTCGAACACGGCAGCGAATCGATCCGTCTCCGTACCCGCCGCGAGCTCGCCTACCCCGGCACCATCCCTCCCGAGGCCATCACCGCGGACGAAGAAGGGGTGGCCCAATCGAAGCTGGCGCAGGCGGTGGTCAAGAAGCAGAAGGATACCGGGATCTGGGGAGGCAACCTGCTCGGGCTGGCTCCTTCCGCCAAGGATGGAATCAAGGAAACCGGGACGATTCCCAACTACCGCCGCCTCCTTCAGCTCGGATACCCGAAGTCGGGCCGGCCGTACAAGCTCACCGACCGGGTGCTCTTTCGGCTCCTGTCCCGAGACGACGACCCGGCGCTCCAGTTCGAGTTCGCCAAGCTGTCCAAGGACTCTCCGGCGGCCGCGGAGTGGGCGCGCGAACACATGCGGGAAGCGGCGGCCGCGGCGTTGGCGGAGGCCGGCTTCATCGAGGATCCGCGGCTCCGGGGCGCCGCGCACAAGATCGCCTCCGCCGTGTCGGCGTTCCTGCGGAGCCCCTTGGCCGAGAAGCCGTACGTCCGCTCGGGGGCCAAGACGATTCTCAACCCCGAAGCGCATCCGCCCACCTGGTACTCCGTGGCGATGATCGCCGCGATGCCTAACCTGCAGCGAGAGCGGGCCGGCTTCACCGAGCGGCTCGGCCAGTACCTCGGCACCCCGATGTCGAAGAAGGCGTACGTCTGGATGATCGGGAAGCGGGTGCTCAAGCCGGAACTCCTGCTGCTCGGCGATCCGATCGTCTCCGACGCCAAGGGCAACGCGAAGGACATCCCGCTCGCTCTTCATTTCATCGAGCTGCTGGCCCGCATCAGCGCGCTCCACACGAACCCGGTGGCCACCAAGGTGCTGGCGCGGCTCTTCTCGGAGTGCGATCCGCACGGCGTGTGGCGGCCGAAGGGGCTCAAGACGGCCCCGCGCGCGATCCACAAGGTCACCTACCACACGTATCCCACCCATTTGGAGGCGAAGTCGAACGACTCCAAGCTGGTGGACGTCACCTTTCGGCTCGCGCTCATCGCGCGGCTCCTGGGGATCGCCCTGGAGTACCATTAGTGGCGACGCTCGACCTGACGACCTTCGGCTTCACCCCCACCGAAAGCTTGGTGTACGAAGTGCTGTTGCGCGGCGGACCGGGAACCGGATACGCCATCGCCCGGGCCGCGGGCCTTGCCCGGGCGAATGCATATGGGGCACTCGAGGGGTTGGTGC
>JABFSM010000123.1 GCA_013140635.1 Gemmatimonadales bacterium | reverse complement strand
CCCCCGGGCCGAGCAGCGCCGCCAGGAACAACCGCCGTGCGCGGCCTAACGTCACTTCGGGCTCGGGCCGCCCCCCACGCCGCGCGCCGGGGCGAGCGTATCCGCGCGAAAGTAGCTCCGGTCGTAGGCGGAGCGCGGATTCCACAACACCCATGAGGTGACGCCGACGTCCTCCGCCGCGCGGATCTGCTCGCGCACGTGGTGGCCGGTGTACCTCGGCTGGCCGAGCGTAAAGGCCTGCAGGTAGGGGCGGATCTCGGCGGTCTTCTGGGCACCCAGCGCCTTCGAGCGCTTCAATCCGTCCTCCAGCGCCCGCCTGATCATCGTGTATGGAGAGCCGTTGGGGCGGGCCACGCCGTACACGCCCCGCCCATAGTGGCTCGGATAGATCATCGGTAACACGACATCGGCCGAGGTGACGAGATCCTCCCACATCTGGCCGATTCCCATGTCGTCGAGTGCGGTGGTGGTGAGTCCGAAGATGTCGATGGTGAAGGGGACGTTGAGAGCCCGGGTTCGCACCGCGAGAAGGTTCAGATTTCGGGTGACCGCGGCGCGGGATGTCTCGGTTCCCTTGCGCGCGCTGAAGACCGCCTTCGCCATGCGGCTCTTCGGTTCGTCGGGAAACCGAACGTAGTCGTACTGGATTTCCTCGAAGCCCATGCGGACCGCCTCCGCCGCCAGCTCGGCGGCATAGACCCAGACCGAGTCGTTGAAGGCGTCGACCCATCGGGTCTCCAGGCGGTCGGTCCAGTGGCCTCCATCCGCCGTCCGGATGGCCCATCCCGGCTTCTTGCCGGCCAGCAACGGGTCCTTCGCCACTACGATCCGGGCGATCGGCCTGATTCCCTTGAGCTTGAGCAGCGCCACTCGTTCTCTCGTGTCACGCGCCCTGAGCTGGCCGTTGGCTCCGATCTCGATGGCGGTGGGCACCTCGGACCGATAGGTGAGATAGCCGGTGTCGTCCTTCACGTCGATCACGAAGGCGTTGATCTCCGTGGTCTCCGCCAGATGCACCAATTGGTAGAACTTCTTGGTGCCAAACGCCCAGGCGTTGACGTAGATGCCCCGGACGTCGGTGGCGGGGCCGGGAGATGCCGTAACACTCGCAGCGAGAAGGAGGTAGCTCAGCATAGTCGCATTTTAATAGGTATGTTGCGTCCATTGGGCGGGGGACTAGGATTCGCTCGCGTCATCCCCTCGGTTTGGAGATTTTATGCAAGTTCAGATCCAATACTGCGTCGTCTGAAACTATGAGCCCCGCGCCACCGCGTTGGCCGCGGAGCTACGCCGGGAGTTTCCCGGTGTCGAGATCCTCATGACCCCTAGTTCGGGCGGTGTCTTCGATGTCACGGTCGACGGCGCGCTCGTGTTCTCGAAGCGGCAGGCAGGCCGCCACGCCAACCCCGGGGAAGTGGTCGAGTTGACCCGGCGGCGCGGCGTTCACCCGAGCTGACTGGAGCGTCGGTTGCGCATCGCCATCTCGACCGGTGGGGGCGATGCCCCCGGTCTCAACGCCGTCATTCGCGCCGTCGTCCTGTCCGCCCATCAGCGTGGCTGGGAAACGGTCGGGATCAGCCGGGGGTACGACGGGCTTTTTTCGGACCTCCCCGGCGGCCTGATCCCGCTCGGGCCCGACCAGGTTCGCGGCATTACTCACCTGGGCGGCACCATTCTCGGCACGACCAACCGCGGCAACCCCTTCGAATGGCCTCGGCTCCAGGCCGACGGCTCGATCGTCGAGGAGGACTGTTCCGATGAGCTGCTCGTCTCGTTCCGCCGCCACCAACTCGATGCCCTCGTGGCGATCGGCGGCGACGGCAGCCTTGGCATTGCCCACCGCCTCTTCCTGAAGGGCATTCCGGTTGTCGGAGTGCCGAAGACGATCGACAACGACGTCTGGGGGACGGAAGCGACCTTCGGGTTCGATACCGCCGTGAGCACCGCCACCGATGCGCTCGACAAGATCCACACCACGGCGGAATCGCACGATCGGGTGTTCGTCGTCGAGCTGATGGGCCGCTATGCGGGCTGGATCGCGCTGCACAGCGGGTTGTCGGGGAGCGCGGACGTTATCCTGATTCCGGAGATTCCCTTCGATATCGAACGGGTCTGTGCCAAGATCGTCGAGCGGGAGCGCCGAGGGCGGCGCTTTTCCATCGTGGTGGCGGCGGAGGGCGCGCGCCCGGCGGGGGGCCAGATCGTGTTGCGTGAGCGGCGCGCGGTCGGGCGGGCGGAGCGGCTCGGCGGGATCGCCGAAGCGGTGGGGGCCGCCATCGAGGAGCGGACCGGCAAAGAGGTGCGGAGCCTGGTGCTGGGCCACCTGCAGCGGGGCGGGTCGCCCACCACCTTCGACCGGCTTCTGGCGCTCCGCTTCGGGAGCGCGGCGGTCCGCGCCGTGGCCGCCGGCGACTTCGGGTCGTGCGTGGTGTATGCGCCACCTAACGTCAGCCGGCTCCCGCTGACCGACATCATCGGGCGGCCCAAGCTGGTGCCGCTCGACAGCGGCATCATCATGACCGCCCGAAGCCTTGGCATTTGCATGGGAGACTGAACATGGCCGATCGCCCACTCGCCCCCGCGGAGGTGGAAGCCCGGGTGGCGCCGCTCGCCCCTTGGCGTTTCGACGACGGCGCTCTGCGCCGGACCTACCAAACCGACGGCTGGCGGGGGTCGATGCTCGTCGCTAACGCCATCGCCTTCATTTGCGAGGCAGCGGACCATCACGCCGACCTCCTGGTCACCTGGCCCAAGGTGAGCGTGGTGCTGTCGACCCACAGCGCCGGGGGAATTACCGCCAAGGACTTCGAAGTGGCGGAGCTGATCGAGCGGCAGGTGATGTGGAAACCGCCGGCTGGAAGCGCCTTGGTCGGTCCTCCGAAGCCGTTCGTGAAGGGTTAGGCATGCGGCCGGCGGCTTTGGGTCTGGCTGTGGTGGTGGCAGAACGTCTTGTATGTTATAGGCAGCAATAGTCGCTTATAAGATACTCAGCGCTCCTAAGGGGAAAGCTCGGTGCGGCCACCGACCAAGCCTAGCAGTTTCTTCTATCAACCGCTGGATACGGTTCTCGGAACCGTCGGGATGGTCAGAATTCTGCGCGTTCTGAGCCTCCACCAGGGAGGGATGAGCGCGTTCGCCCTTGCCATCCGGCAGCTATTTGAACGAGAAGCGGGAAGGACGACGACGATGCGGAAGGATTTGTTTGCCGAACTGGTGGCGAGCGTCAAGGAGATGAAGGCGATCCAGGCGGGCACCCTGACGCCGGGGCGGGTCACGCGCGCCCGGCAGGTACTGGGTCCGGTGGCCTCGGATGTGGCAGCGCTCCGAGCACAGTTCAAGCTGAGCAGCCGAAGTTTGCGGCACTCCTGGGGATCAGCGTCGACACATTGCAGAATTGGGAACAGGGTCGACGCCAACCGGAGGGTCCCGCCTTGGTCCTGCTGCGTGTCGCCGCCGCGCACCCAGAGGCGCTCCTTGCTGTCGCCAAACTAGCCACGAAGCGCCGGACGGCCCGCCGCGCGGCGTAATCACCAACCCCGTTCTTCACTTCACGGAACGTTGCGCCATAACGACTCTGCGCTTCGGCTGCGAGGCCAGTTGAGGCTGCCGCGACCATTGACCATAGAATCTAGCCCGCGGCGGCCGAAGCGCCCTGGCCCCGCCTGCAGCAAGGGCGGGTTAGGCCGCATCAGTCCGCAAGGGGGAATGTTTGCCAATCAGGGGACTCTAAGAGCACCGCGGCCTGCGTCTTGTCGCTCCAAATAGGGCCTGCCAGGCCCCAATAGAAAAAATGGCTCTTGGAGTTGTCCTTGTTCATTTTCTCGCTGCTCGTTCCTAGTTTTGAATAGAGCACGACAAGATCGCCAGTACTGAGCGCCTTGTTGGGGAACCAAAAGGTGTTGTAGACGGATGTTGTGGCATTGCCGTCGCGTGCATCGGTACGAAAAACCGTAAAAGCCCCAGCGTCGGAGTCGCTGAGTACTTTCAAGACGACCCGTTCCTTGGCGGCATCGCCGCGATCGCGAATTCCGTCAATCCGAAGTTTCATCGGTGCACCATCCGTGACACAATGCCGCCAATTGTGATCGTGGCTCCAAAGATCAACGTAAGCCACCCAGTCGGCTGCTGTGACCAAATAGAAGGTGCATAACCCATCGCCGCTGCTCCAACGGTAAGGCAAGTGCCGAAGAGGACTTCACCAGCGAGTGATCGTTTGCACTGTTGTTCAAGCGATGCAACGCGCTTATCAGATTGATGATACTGCTCCCGCATTCCCTTGAGATCATCATTCTCGCGCTCCAGCCGCTCAATTTCGTCAATGAGCATCCGTTGTATCGCCGGTGAACCTAGTTCCTCGTCGCTGAGTTCCCGGCGCACGCGCGCCAAGGATTGGCGCGACTTCGCGACCACGGGTACTTCACCGGGCTGCGGGGGTTTGGGCTCGAGGTCCGGACGCTCGTCTGGGCTCATTGGTCAACTCAGTGTCGTCGAATCAACGATGTCTGCTACCGCTGAACCTCGAATGTAGACAATCGCGAATCCGCGCGCCAGACGCGAGGGTGAGGCCGGTTGGGATCTAGCGCGTAGTGGGCAACGTACAGAGCAGTCTCTAAATGAGACAGCATAACGACTTGCCCTTCTGTTGCGGGGCGACCAGCCACGAGGGCCGTCCCCTTCTTGCCTAGATCTTACCGGGGCAGCGCTGGCGGAGCCAGCACCGCCCCGCCAGCAGCAAGGGCGGGTTATGCATCCCGGTGAACGGCTGGCTAGCGTGAACCGAGTGCGGCCCAAACAGTGTACACCATGCAGTAGCTCGAATCTTCCTTACCTAAGGGGGCATCCCACATGGGCCTCCACGCGCCTGCTGAGCTCTTACCGAGAAGTCGGACGACCGCCGTATCGGCCAGTTGAGGCTCCTGGTACTCGCCGGTGGCGAGGACCCAACGACCGTCCTGGCGGGCATAGATAAGACGAATAGCGACGGGAGCAAAGACTCTTCGATCAGGAACTCTACGGTCTCCGTGTTCTGCGTCAAGGCGGCTTGTTGCGACGAAAGGCCCGTCTTGAACCGCACGCGCCTCTACTTCCCCAATCTGGGGTGAGACGAGGCTGTTCGTCTGGCGAACATCAAATCTCACGTCGCGGATCGTGCACCAGGTTGAAGAATAGCTTCCAGCCAACTGGTGCCCTGGGGGGTATCGCTGAACTTGGCGAAGGGTATCTAGAACCGCGACTGTAGCCACAACGCGGCGCTCGAAGTCCTTAACGATTGAAGTCGGGTCATTACCCAAAGGCCTGGGCGTCGGTCCCTGCGCAGAGACCGGAGCAATAGCAAGTAGGCCCGGAATCCAGAGCCAGCGCGTTCTCATCGATTGTCCCTCCAGGCGTCGCCTAGTGACAATGAGTAGTCGGAATGCATAACCTAAGCATAGGTAGCATAGATCACGAAACCAGTCCGCTCGCCATCCCTCTCTATCACCTAAATGCGCAACCGGTAGTACCCGCTCTGGCCGACGCTCTCCTCGATCTCGATCTCCAGCTCGTCGAGGTGTGATAACCCCTACTTCACGAGATCCTCCCGGACCCGGTGAGCCAGATACTCCGCGATCATTTCCGCCGTGGTGTTGGTGATCGGCAGCAGCGCGCAATTGGAGCGCGGGAACACAAAGCGCTCTTTGCTGAGGCAGTCCACCACCAGCCGGTCACCCTCCTCCCGCAACACCAGCTTCGGATTCTCGGTCGGCAAGATCACCAGATGTTAGGCAACGCGCACGGGCCTGATGCGGGCAATGTCGGCCTTGACTGCGCGTGCGGCGTCCCAAAGATCCACCGCTCGCTGCGCGTTCAGCCAGAATTCCGGGGAGTTCCCGAAGAAGCGCGCCAGGCGGATGGCCATCTCTGGGCTGACCGCTCGGCGCTCCCGCAGGAGTTCGTTGATCGTCTGACGCGAGACACCGACGGCCCCGGCCAACCCCGTCGCGGTCAGCGAATAGTCCGGCAAGAAGTCCTCGCGGAGCATTGCGCCAGGATGGGTCGGCCGGCGCTTCATCGGAAGGGTGGGGGGCACGCTCATACTGGACCTCTAAGTCAGTGGTAGTCGCAGATCTCGACATCGTAGGCATCGCCGTCCTCGAAGCGAAAGCAGATCCGCCACTGGTCGTTGATCGCAATCGCGTACTGCCCTCTCCGATCATCCTTGAGCGCATGGAGCCGGTTGCCCGGCGGCACTTTCAGGTCATTCAGGGACGTCGCCAGGTCCACGTATTCCAACTTGCGAGCCGCGCGCACGGCAATATCCGGGGGGAACCGTTTGGCGGCTCCTGTTACAAACAGGTCATGAGTCCGCTTGTCGGCGAACGTCTTGATCATGAATGTAATGTAGTGTGTAACGTGACACTTGTCAATCAAGATGCCGGCTCGCGGGGTTGCCTAACCTAAGCATAGACTGCGAAACCGCCCGATCCCCACCCCCGAAGCAAGATCGCCTCGGAGCCAACACTACCTCTATCGCCTAAATCCGCAACCGGTAGTACCCGCTCTGACCGGCACTCTCCTCGATTTCGATCTCCAACTCGTCCAGGTGTGACAACCCCTCCTTCACCAGATCCTCCCGGACCCGGTGAGCCAGATACTCCGCGATCATCTCCGCCGTGGTGTTGGTGATCGGCAGCAGCGCGCAATTGGAGCGCGGGAACACAAAGCGCTCTTTGCTGAGGTAATCCACCACCAGCCGGTCGCCCTCCTCCCGCAACACCAGTTTCGGATTCTCGGTCGGCAAGATCACCCGGTGATCGACCGCTTGGACGTAAGGCCGGAGGATCTTTTTGAGCACCGCGAAATCCACGACGAAGGCGCATTCGGGATCCACCCCGCCGGCGACCGTCACTCCCACGCGGTAGTTGTGGCCATGGAGTGATTCGCACTGATGCCCCGCCAGCGTGATGAAGTGCGCCGCCGAGAAGCTCAGGTACTCTTTCGAAACCGCCACTCGGAATCCGTGGGCCACTGCCGATCCCCATGTCTGAGGTAGACCGCTCGGCGCCGAATATAGCGGGCGCGCGCGGACCTGTCCGTTTCGGCGTCCCCATGCGTCCTCCAAAGTGGACAGTCCGACAATGCCCCAATCCGCAATGTGTTGGTCTACATAGAGATACGAAATGGCACGAGGCTCGCTTTAGAGGATGCCACGACCGAGTTGGACCCCAATACTGGAGGACACCATGCGCGTTCACCGTTTCTTGCTCTCGTCTGCTCTCGCGGCCCCGCTCTTCCTGGCCACTTCTGCGATCGCCCAGCGTGTGGAGGCCGACATCCGAATCGGCGGCGGTCCTATCGGTGGGCGAATCGTCATTCGTGACCGCGACCGGGACGATTATCGGAACTATCGTCCGCGACAGATCTCCCGGGTGCATTGGATCCGGGTGCGAGACCGCCGGGACTTCGACCGATTCCAGAGATTTCAGCGCGGAGCCCGGGTGGTGGTGGTGTTCTATGACCGGCGCGACGACCGCTACTACGACCGGTTCCGTCCTGGGCTCTTCGAGATTCGGTTGTTCGAGCGGGATGGCCGCTTCTTCCGGCTGGATGACGACCGGTATGGCCGCGACGACTACCGCTGGGACAATCGCCGGGATGGCCGGCGTGACGACCGACGGGACGATCGTCGAGATGGCCGCCGGGACGATCGAGGTAATCGCGACAATCGCGATCGCGACTATCGCGAATGGGATAACTGGGACCGGCGCAACTAGCCGGTCCGACCGAGAGAGGGTGGGGCCATTCCACCTTCCAGTTTGAGCCTCCCTGGGCTCTCCTTCCCCTGGCCCCACCCAGAGACCCATGGCACCCCGCCTGGGTTCGGACGACCCCGCCTTCGGGCGGGGTTGTCTGTTTTAGGACTCGACACGACTTTCATGGCATGCTGACTCTCACCTTGGGCCTTGCCCTCATCACGCCGGCTGCGCGCTGCGCCTCGACTTTCGACGCGGCCCCGACACCGCCCCCCGCCGACAGCCTCGCGGCACTCTACGACCGCGGCCGCACCTTTGACGCCTTTCTCCAATCCGCCAAGGAGCGGCGGGAGAGTTGGCTCGGCAACTACGCGGCGGCCGTTCCCGATCCCGGCTTTCTCGAGCGGGCCCGCGCGGTGCCCGGCAAGTGGCGGCTCCTGGTGGTGCTCGAAGACAAGTGCAGCGACTCGGTCAACACGATTCCCTACGTGGCCAAGCTGGTCGACAGCCTGGGCGGCTCGGTGACGCTCCGCGTGGTGAATTCCACGGAGGGCAAGTGGGTCATGGAACGCCACCGGACTCCTGACGGACGGGCCGCAACCCCGACGGTCGTGCTCCTCGATGACCAGGGCAACGGACGGGGCTGCTTCATCGAACGGCCGCTCGTGCTGCAGGCCTGGGTGGCGCAGAACCGCGCGAAGCTGACCGACGCCGAGTTCGTCGACCAGAAGACCGCGATCTACCGCAAGGATGCGGGGCACCGCACCGTGCGAGAGATCGTCGAGCTGCTGGAGTCGGCGTCGTTGGGCACGCCCCGGTGCCAGGGGGCGATCCGGTAATTTCTCCCGCGCGGGGTGGGATTAGCTTTCGCCCACCCCCATGCATCCCTCCCGCGACCACCATCTCCCACTCGACCCGATCGCCTTTCGCCGGGCGGAGCATCCGCGCGGCCGAGTCATCGTCATTGCGCCGACGCGGGCAGCCTGTGAGACGATCGAACTGGCGCTGGGCACCGAGATCGAGACGCTGCTGCAGCGGAAGCATGGCGATACGCTGATTGGTTGGGCCGGCTCGGGCATTCCCTTCGGGATCGTGGCCGGCACCGGGACGGGAAAGACCCTCTCCATCCGCTTGATTGCCCAGGCCATTCTCCAGGAGAGCCTTCGCTACGGGGTGGTCAACCGCGAGCGTGAGGCGACCCCCGAGACGCCGACCTGGAATGTGGTGATCGTCACCACCGGGATTGCCCGCCGCTGGTTCCAGGACGACCTGATCGCCGCGCGCGATACCCTCATCGTCGACGAAATCCATCAGACCTCGGCCGAGCTCGAACTCTGTCTGGCGCTTGGAAAACGGGCCGGATGCCGGTTCATCTGGCTCTCCGCCACCGTCGATCCGACCTTCTATGCGAAGTACCTCTCCAGCCAGGAAGTGCTGGAGACGAGCGCCTTCGATCCGAGGCTCCGGGCCAAGGTCACGGTCGTCGGGAAGGACGTGGAGGAGTTCCTGGAGGAGCGCTATCTCCGCCGCATCATCAAGGAGAAGCGAGGGGTGGCGGTGTTCGTGCCCACCCGGGCCGAAGTGGAGCGCCTGGCGCGAGACTTGGGCGACCAATGGCCCCGGCTTGCCTCCGCCTTCTATCACGGCGGCCAGCCTATTCGGGTGATTCGGCCCTTTCTCGAGGGTGGAGTCGAAAAGCCATTCTTGCTCGCCATGACCGCGGCCGGCCAGTCGGCGCTCAACATTCCGGGCCTGGACACGGTGATCATCTACGACGCGCGCTACGCCAACGAGGTGGAGCGGGGCCGCAACGTCCTTCACCGGAAATACCTCGGCGCCAACGAAATCCTCCAGATGGCCGGCCGAGTGCACGGCCGAGTGCCCGGGGGCGAGGTGACTATCCTCTCCGACCGGCCGGTCGACTTTGACGCCCTCCGGCCGACGCCGCCGGAGTTTCAGCTGGCGGGGGATGCGGAACGGGTGGCGCTCACCTGCGCCGCGATCGGCGTGGATGCCCGCGACCTCGATCTTCCCGTGGCGCTCGATCGAACCGCCTATCGGCGCGCGTTGGAGTTGCTCACCTCTCGGGGGATCGTCGCCAATGGCCGCCTGACCGACTACGGCCGCGAGGTGGAGGCGATGCCGGTGGAGCGCCCATGGGCGGAGCTGCTGGTGCACGCGCCCCCGGAACTCGCGCCGATCGTCGCCGTCTCCTCGAATATCGACTCGCTCCACCGGATGACCCGGGAGGAGCGCGAGCTCCACGGGGTGCTGGTGCAGGGGAGCGATCACCTCACGGCGTACAACTTGTACGCCGAAGCGGTCAACCAGCATGGCGGGCTGGGCGAGGTGTACGGGTTGCCGCGCCACGTCTTCGAGCAGGAACTGGACGAATGGGCCGAACGGCGGGGAGTCCTGGTCAAGGCGATCGAGGATGCGGCGCTGGGCACCGCCTCGGTGTACCGGTCGCTCGAGGCGCCGCTGCCGCGCACGCTTCCCTACGCGAACCGGGAGCTGCGCCAGCAATTCGCCGAGCTCGTTGCGGAAGTGATGCCGTTCGACCTGGTCATCGACGAACACACCGCCGACGGGTTGGAAGTGCGGGTTTCGAAGACGTCGGTGGCGGGAAGCTGGGGCGCTATTGCCGGAACGATCCGTTTTTTCGCGGACCGCTTCGGTACCGCGCGAGCTTCGGTCGAGGGGACCACGATCAGCCACGACCTCGTCCGGCGCTACGCGTCGCTTGGACCGCCGTCGATTGCACTGACCGGGCCTCGGAAACACCAACAGCTTGCTGTCGCGCGCCGGCTCACTTACTTCGGCTTCGAGCTCGAGACCGACATCGATCCGCTCCGGGGCGCCATTCCCGCCGAACTTGCGGCGGCGGCGCGCGAGGCGCTCGTTTCGGCGCTGGTGGCGGGAGAGACGACCCACCCCGACCAGGGCCGGATTCGGCGAGGCGTCACGCAGCTCCGCGAGTGGTGGCGGCGCTCCGGAGGGAGGCTGGCGGCCGCCTCCGACGATGCCGTTCGCGCGCAGTTGCAGGACCAGCTTGAGGGGGTGACGTCGTGGGAGGCGTTTCTGGAAACGCCGCTCCTCTTCGACCCGGCCGCCGTCGTGCCTGAAGCGGAACGGCGGCGGCTCGACGCGCTCCCGGGGATGGTCCGCTTGCGAGGAGATGCGGTGGGGCTCGAGTACGAGGTCGATGGAGGGGAGGCGGTGGTCCGGCTCCTCCTGCGGGAGGGACAGGTGCGGCGCCTCACGCGAGAAGAGCTTCCCGCGCTCGACCGCCCGCTTCGCTTTGCCGTCGTGCAGGGCGGGGCGCCGGTGCTTCGCGCGGAGACGCTCAACGAACTGAAGGAGCTGGTGCGGGTGGGCGCCGCCCGGGCGCATCGGCACCGGCAGCATCCCCGCGCGCCGCGCCGCGGCGGACGGCGCCGTTAGGTGATTCCGCTCACCGCGATCCTCCGCGCCCGGGAGCGCATCGAAGGGGCGGTCGTCCGGACGCCGCTGGTGCGGCTGCCCGTCTTCGCGGCAGGCG
>JABFSM010000043.1 GCA_013140635.1 Gemmatimonadales bacterium | reverse complement strand
ACGATTGGAGCGTCTCGTCGTGGAGCTCGGTGAGATGATAGGCGAGCGACTCCAGGCCGTCGGCGGTGCTCCGACACAACTCGCCCTCCCATCCGTGGGACAGGAGGGCGTCGCGGACCGCCGATTCCGGGCGGCCGCCGAGCGGAACGAGCCTCACGCGCCGGCGGGTTCGGCGGGGGGCGCCCCGAGAATCGGGCGAACGGGAGAGGGGACGCTCGACCCCGGCTTGACCGGAGGCGGCGGCACGATCGGGGGCGGCGCCGGGCGCGGGGGCAGCGGTTCGCCGCGCGCCAGCAGGGCCACTTCTTCGCGGTCGAGCGTTTCCCGCTCCATGAGCGCCTCGACGATCCGGTCGAGGAGGTTGCGCTCTGCCGTGACGATGGTCAGCGCGTGCCGATAGGCGCCGTCGAGGAGTTTCTTCACCTCTTCGTCGACCGCTTCGGCGGTGCGTTCCGAGACACCCTGCCGCTGGGTCAGCTCGCGGCCGAGGAAGATTTCCTGCTCCCGGTCGCCGACCGCCATCATCCCGATGGCGTCGCTCATGCCGAACTGGGTCACCATCCGGCGGGCCAGGGCGGTGGCGCGCTGGATATCGTTCGACGCTCCCGCGGTGACCTGGTTGGCGCCGAAGACCAGCTCCTCCGCGGCGCGGCCGCCGAAGAACATGCCGAGCTCGCCGATGAGCCATTCCTTGGTGTAGTTGTAGCGGTCTTTCTCGGGCAAGCCGAGCGTCAGGCCCAGCGCGCGGCCGCGGGGCACGATCGTCACCTTGTGGATCGGATCGGAGCCGGGGGTCAGGATGGCCACGACGGCATGCCCCGCCTCGTGGTAGGCGGTAATCCGGCGCTCCTCTTCGGTGAGCACCAGGCTCCGGCGTTCGAGCCCGAGCATGACCTTGTCCTTGGCCTCCTCGAAATCTTGCATGTCGACGAGGTTCTTGTTCCGCCGCGCCGCCAGGACCGCCGCTTCGTTGACCAAGTTCGCGAGGTCGGCGCCGGCCATGCCGGGGGTCCCCTTGGCGAGCACTTCGAGCCGGACGTCGGCCGCGAGGGGGATCTTCCGCGTGTGCACCCGGAGGATCCCTTCCCGGCCCCGGACATCGGGCAAATCGACCACGATCTGGCGGTCGAAGCGGCCGGGCCGGAGGAGCGCCGGATCGAGGACGTCGGGCCGGTTGGTGGCGGCCACGAGGATGACGCCGTCGTTCGACTCGAAGCCGTCCATCTCGACCAGCAATTGATTGAGCGTCTGCTCCCGCTCGTCGTGTCCGCCGCCGAGGCCGGCGCCGCGATGGCGGCCGACGGCGTCGATTTCGTCGATGAAGATGATGCAGGGGGCGTGCGCCTTCCCTTGCTCGAAGAGATCGCGCACCCGCGAGGCGCCGACGCCCACGAACATCTCGACGAAGTCCGAGCCGGACATCGAGAAGAAGGGACGCCCCGCCTCGCCCGCCACCGCCTTGGCCAGCAGCGTCTTGCCGGTGCCGGGGGGGCCGACGAGGAGCGCGCCTTTCGGCAGACGGCCGCCTAGCCGGGTGAATTTCTGCGGATCCTTCAGGAACTCGATGATCTCCTGCAGCTCGACCTTGGCCTCGTCGGCACCGGCCACGTCGGCAAAGGTGATCTTCGGCGTGTCGCCGGCCAGCAGCTTGGCTTTCGACTTCCCGAACGAGAAGGCGCGATTGCCGCCCGACTGCATTTGCCGGATGAGAACGAACCAAATCGCGAAGATCACGATCCAGGGAAGGAGCGTCACCAAGATCGAGACGATGCCGCTCTTCGGTTCCTCGGCCACGACCGCGACGCCGGAATCGACCAGCTGCTTGAGCAGCGTCTCGGAAATCGGGCTCGGGTAGAGCGTCACGAAATTCCGAACCGTGCCGGTGCCCTGCGCCACGGGAATGCGGAACTCGCCGCGGATTTCCTTCCCGTTGTAGATCTCCACCGCTTTGATGTTGCCGGCGTTGAGCTGTTCGCCGAACTGGTTGATGTTGAGCTTGCCGGTGGGGGCGCTCTTGTTCGCCACCACCTTGAAGATCGTCAGCGCGAGAATCGCGACGAGAATCCACAGCGCGAGGTTCTTGCTGACACCGGCCCAGTTGGGGGCCGGCGGTTTGGCAGGAGGTCGTTGCTGCATCACATCAGATCCGCGATAAAGGGAAGATGCCGAAAGTCCTCGGCATGGTCGAGGCCGTAGCCCACGAGAAAAGCGGTAGGCGCCTCGAAACCGACGAAACGCACTTCGGGCATCGGCGCATGCATGGCCACTTTGTCCAACAACGCGCAAATCGACAGGGAGGCCGGCGCGCGGGCCGTGAGGGTACCCAGAAGCCTGCGCAGCGTATTGCCGGTGTCCACGATGTCTTCCACCAGCACGATATGCTTGCCCTCGAGCCGGGTGGCGGGGTCGTAGAGCAGATCGACCCGGCCCGACGAGGTGGTGCCCGCCCCGTACGAACTCGCCACCAGAAAATCGACCTGAAGCGGACGCTCGACCTTCCGCACCAGATCGCCAAGGAAGATGAAGCTCCCTTTGAGGAGCCCGAGCACCAGGAGATCGCCGTCCGGATAGGCGGCGGTGATTTCCCGCCCCAATTCCTCCACGCGCGCCGCGATGGCCGCCTCGTCGAAGACGATCGACTTGACGTTGTGGCCCCCGGTACGGCGAAGCACATCAGCGGTGCGCAGCATCGATCCTCAAAGCTCGAGTTCCAGGCGCCGGAACCACTTCCGCCGACCGGGACACACCCGGCACCCAGACCACGGTGCCGTCCTTCTCGACGACCGGCCAACTGGCGCGGCGTCCGCTCGCGATCTTGGCGTCCTGCATGCAACGGACGACCAGCCGCCGGCCAACTCCACCGAGGGGCCGGATCCGGTCACCGGGCCGCCAGGGGCGCACCAGGTACTTGCCCGGCGCAAACCAATTCGTGCTCCCCATACGTTCGAGCCGGACCGGGGCCGGTTCGCTGCTCCACCCGATCCGCCACCCTCCGGCCGACTTCCGCCCGGTGCCCCCCGAAACAACGAGCGGCTCCCAGGTTAGATGCCTGTCACCCCGAAAGAGACGAAGGCGGCCGAACGAAAGCTCGGCCGCTCCACCCGATCCGAGCTCCGCGACCGCCCCACTCTGCCCACCCGCCAAGAGCCGCTCGATGCGGCCAGCTCGGGCCGGGCCGA
>JABFSM010000221.1 GCA_013140635.1 Gemmatimonadales bacterium | reverse complement strand
CGCCAGCGCGGCGGCCGAGCGGGCCACCGACCTGGTGGGCCGCGCCGCGCTGGCGGAGCAGGATCTCTCCCGCCGGGAGGCGACGACGCGGGAACTTCGGGACAGACTCGCCGGACTGGGCTGGTCGGCGGAGGCGGTCGAGGCGGTGCGGGCCAGAGTGCGTGAGGCGGAGCAGAAGGTCCGCCAGGCGGAAGTCGGCCGGGCCCGCGCCACCGGTGAACTCACCGGCGCGCTGGCCGAACGGGCGGAGCTGACCCGCCGAAAAGAGGAGCGGCAGCGGCGGCTCGAGGAGGCGGAACGCCTCAAGGACGAGATCTTGCTCCTCACAGAACTCGACCGCGCGCTCGGCGACCTCCGCACCGATCTCAACGCCGCGCTTCGCCCCGAGCTCTCGGGAATCGCCTCCGATCTCCTCCGCGATCTGACCACCGGGCGGTATACCGATCTCGAGCTGGACGAAGACTATGTGGCGACGGTCATCGAGGAGAGCGAAGCGAAACCGGTCATCTCCGGCGGTGAAGAGGATGTGGTGAACCTCGCTCTTCGGCTCGCTATCAGTCAGATGATTGCACAGCGGGCGGGGCAGCCGCTCTCGCTGCTCGTACTCGATGAAGTGTTCGGTTCGCTCGACGAGGAGCGCCGAGGGGCGGTGCTCGATCTTCTCCGCAACCTGGCGGACCGGTTCCCCCAGGTCATCCTCATCACCCACATCGAGTCGGTGCGGGACGGCGTCGACCGCGTCATCCGCCTTTCGTACGACGCCGAACGGGGCATCGCGAGCGCGGTGGCCGACGCCCGCGATGCCGCCTGAAATGCTGCGAGGCCCCGAGCCGGCGTCGACGGCCGACGTCGAGCGGATCAACCGGATCTTCTCGGAGGCGTTTACCGACCGCTACCATCGCGACGGGATGGCGGGTGTTCGCGTGCCGCCGCTGAATCCAGCCGTCTGGCGCTACGCCATTGCCGGCGCCGGCGAGGGTGCTCTCCTTTGGCGCGACGAGTCCGGGGAGATCGCCGCGTTCAACATGGTGCATCGGTCGGGGATCGAAGGATGGATGGGGCCGCTGGCGGTGCGCCCCGACCACCAGGGCCGGGGCATGGGACAGACCATCGTGCGCGAGGGAATTCGGCGGCTCGAAGGGGCGGGCGCGCGGGTCATCGGCCTGGAGACGATGCCGCGGACGATCGACAACATCGGCTTCTACAGCCGGCTCGGCTTTCGGCCGGGGCATTTGACGTTGAGCGTCGTCAAAGAGGGCGGGTTCGATACCAGCGCTATTGGCTATTCGCTATTGGCTGAAGGCCGTACGGAGGGCGTTCGGGAAGTGCAGGAGCTTACGGATCGGCTGACACGCGGTCTCGACTTCACTCGGGAAATCACTCTTACGCTCGACCACAAGCTCGGCGATACGACCTTGGTTCGACAAGGTGGAGAACTGGTTGGCTGGGCGCTTTGGCACACGGCGCCGCTGGCGGAGGGGCGCGATCATGGGGAGCTTCGCGTTCTCAAGCTCGTCGCCAAGAATCTGGGGGTCTTCAGCGACCTCGTTCGAGCCGTGGAGGGCGACGCGCGGCGCGAGCACGTCAGGCGGCTCTCGATTCGGTGCCAGACCGGATTCCGCGACGCCTACGGCCTCCTGATGGCCTCCGGATACGCCGTGCACTGGACCGACCTGCGGATGACTCTCGAAGGGAAGCACGAATCTCCGCCGGTGGGTGGCGGAATCGTCTTCTCGAATTGGGAGATTTAAGAGGGTTACGACTTGGGCGGAGCGCGGAGCGCCCACCAGCGGACCCACAGCACTCCACCGAGGGCAAGCAGGAGGTGGATGATGCCATGCCCGATCGGGCGCACGAAGGTGAAAAGGGCCCACAAAGCGAGGCAAGCCAGCGAAGCAAGCAGCGTTGGAGACATCCCGATGTGCCTCGGCGGTTGACGCGGTTTAGAGCCTTCCCTATTATAGCGATGTCGGGTGACGGTCGGGAGACACGTTACTGAGCCAACAGGTCCGACTGAGGGCCCACATACTGTTGCCGATGTCACGCCCCTCGGGGGTAGGCAGAAGTAACGGCGAGGGCGCCGCAAATTCTCATCGGGCTTCAGGAACCCCCCCGGCCGCCAGCCGACACTTAGGCGCCGGCCCGGCTTGCGCCGGGCCGGCGCCTTTGTCTTCTGCGGGAACCGGAGGAAGACCGAATGCCGCACTGCGTCATTGCCCGTCGAGTGCACTTCAACGCGGCGCACCGCCTGCATAACGCAGCGCGTTCGGATGAATGGAATCGCGCCACCTTCGGCCCATGTAACAACCTCAACTATCATGGGCACAACTACGAGCTCGATGTGCACGTGGAGGGGGAGATCGACCCCGAGACCGGGTACGTGCTCGATGTCGGGATCCTCAAGAAGGTCGTCGATGAGGCGGTGATCGTGCATCTCGACCATCGGAACCTCAATCTCGACCTGCCGTACTTTGCCGACCGCATTCCTTCGACGGAGAATCTGGCCGTCTTCATCTGGGAGCAACTCGCCCCCCGGATTCCGCGCGGCCGTCTGGCGCGAATCCGCCTCTGGGAAACTCCCCGGAACTACGTGGACTATGAAGGCAACTAAGCGGGGCGGCCGCCAGGGCTTCCGGAAGGAAGTACGGACCATCCTCACCGCCATCGGCGAGGATCCCACTCGGCAGGGCCTCCAGAAGACACCGGAACGGGTGGAGACGGCGCTTTCCTGGCTCACCCGCGGCTACGGCCTCTCGGTGAAGGACGAGGTAGGGGACGCCGTCTTCACCGAAAAGCACGAAGCGATGATTCTGGTCCGCGATATCGAGATCTATTCGCTCTGCGAGCATCACATGCTCCCGTTCTTCGGGCGGGCGCATGTGGCGTACATTCCCGACGGGCGGATCGTCGGGCTCTCGAAACTGCCGAGGATCGTCGAGGTCTTCGCGCGGCGGCTGCAGGTGCAGGAGCGGCTCACCGATCAGATCGCCGATGCGGTGATGGAGGTGCTCACGCCGCAGGGCGTGGGGGTGGTGATCGAGGCGGCCCACCTCTGCATGATGATGCGGGGGGTGGAAAAGCAGAATTCGCGGACGGTGACGAGCGCCCTTCGCGGCCGGTTCCGGTCCGATCCCAAGACGCGGTCGGAGTTCCTGGGGCTGGTGCAGGCGGGGCGGCCCTTCGAGTGAGCGCGCTCGCGGGGAG
>JABFSM010000033.1 GCA_013140635.1 Gemmatimonadales bacterium | reverse complement strand
GCCCGCGGGAGAGCGCCGCGCTTTCCCCGCGCGGCGCTCTCCCGCGGGCTCGCGGGGGTGCGCGGGAAAACCCTCATCATCAACCTCCCGGGAAGCCCCGGCGGCGTGGCCGACGGGCTCCAAGTGCTGGAGCAGTGGATCGAACATGCGGTGGAGCTGGTGAGGGGGGAGCGGACCGAGCACGAAACGTCCTCTTCCCTCTTCCCTCCTCCCTCTTCCCCGGTATAGCGCCGTGCCGTCGCAAATCCTCCTCACCATGGCCGACCTCGAAACCGCGGTGCCGCTGAACGCGGCGCTCGAGGCGGCGGGGTTCACCACCGCGATGGTCTCCCCCATGGACGACGCCAAGGCGGCGATGCGTCGGGAGCAGCCCGACCTGCTCATTCTCACCGGGGCGGTGCACGAGGCGGGGGCCAAACAGCTGATCCGGCTGGCGCGGGAGCAGGAGGTCTATACGTTAGGCCTTCTCGAGCCGACCGATTCGGAGCGCGACGAGCGGGGCAATCGCGTCGGCACCACCGCCGCGCTCACCAAGCCGGCCAAGACCGACGAGGCGGTGGCCACGGCGCGCCGGCTGGTCGACCGCCGCCGGCTGCAGCAGCATACCGGCATCAGCGGCCAGAGCCCCTCGATTCACGAGGTGCTGGTCAAGATCGAACAGATGGCGCCGGTGTCGAGCACCGTGCTCATCCAGGGGGAGTCGGGCACCGGCAAAGAGCTGGTGGCCAAGGCGCTGCACGATCTCTCCCCGCGCCGCGGGAAGGCGTTCATCGCGGTCAACTGCGCGGCGCTCCCCGAGTCGCTCCTCGAGTCCGAACTCTTCGGCCACGAAAAGGGCGCCTTCACCGGGGCGGCCGAGCGGCGCCTCGGCCGCTTCGAGCTGGCCGATGGGGGGACGATCTTTCTCGATGAGATCGGTGAGATCCCCCTCAGCGTCCAGGTCAAACTCCTCCGGGTTCTGGAAAGCCGGACCTTCTTTCGGGTCGGCGGGATCCAGCCGATCAAGGTCGATGTCCGGGTCGTTGCCGCCACCAACCGCTCCGTCAAAGAAAGTGTCAGCCTGGGTGAGTTCCGCGAGGATCTCTACTACCGGCTCAATGTGCTGACCGTCTACCTCCCTCCTCTCCGGGAGCGGCGGGAGGACATCCCCCTTCTGGTCCGCCGGTTCATCCGCGAATTCTCCGCCATGCACGACCGTCCCTTCCGGGGAATAACCGCGGAGGCGATGCACCGCCTGGTCGAGGCGCCTTGGCCGGGGAACGTTCGACAGATACGGAACTTGGTCGAGTCGATGGTCGTGCTTGCGCCGGGAACGGAGATTCGGGCATCCGATATCCCGGGCGACATCCTGGAGGGGGCGCCGGTCGTCCTGCCGGTTCTGCACCACTCCGCCGGGCGGGCGGGGGGAGCGAGTGCCGGGGTCGGAACGGCGGAACTGGAGTTCATCCTCCGGGGCCTGATGGATTTGAGGCTGCAGGTGGAGGAGCTCCGCCGGCGGTTGGATGACCGGGGCGCCAAAATCCAGGTCATCGAGGTTCCAGAAAGCGCCTTAACCCCCATCGAGGTCGACCAAACCGGCCCAATGTCCCCTCCAGATGTCATCTACCGTCATGGCATGACAATGGCTGATGTGGAAAGGGCGACCATTGCTGCAGCCTTGAAGGAGTGTCAAGGAAATAGACGGCAGGCTGCTGCAAAGCTCGGCATCGGCGAACGAACTCTGTATAGGAAAATCAGAGAGTTCAAACTCGCTTAACTTGTGGTCCTGTAATAACTTGAGCCACAGGGGCGCTTGACAATTATGTGGGAAACCGCAATCTTGGAACGGCGCGGGTCTGACCACGTTGGGTTACCCGCGTGAATTTTGTCATTGACCCTGATTCGTGCGTCGCCTGTCTGGCGTGCGCGCGCGTCTGCCCGACGAATGCAATTGCTGTCGCTCCCGACGCCTCGATGGTGCGGGTGCTCGACGAGTCCTGCATTCGCTGTGGGCTCTGTGTCCCCGAGTGCCCCCACGATGCGGTGCATGTGTCGGGGGAACTGGGCCGCGCGGTGGCGATCGCCGCGGAGGGCACGGGGGTTCTCATTCTCGAAACAGAATCGGCGGCGCACTTCTATCCGCTGACTCCGGAGCAGGTCATCAACGCCTGTTATGCCGCGGGGTTCCGGGTGGTTTCGCGCGGGGTGATCGGCGACGAGCTGGTGGCGGCGGAGTATCTAAAGTTGTGGCGGCAGAACGAATGGGGCACGATGATCCGCTCCACCGATTCGGTGGTGGTGGATGCCATTCGGGCGCGGCACCCGGAGTTGGTTCCGTACCTCGCCCCGATCGCCACGCCGCCGGTGGCGGAGGCGCGGTACCTCCGCTCGCTGTACGGGGACGAAGTCAAAGTGGTGCATACGGGCATCGCGGCCTCGCCGGGGGCGCCGGAAATCGACGCCTGGATCACCTTCGAGGATCTGACCGAGCTGTTCCGGCTTCGCGGGGTCACCGCGGCGGCGCAGCCGACGGTATTCAGCCGGCTCCCCCAGGAGCGGCGCCGGCATCTGAGCACCGCGGGGGGGCTGCCTATCGCCCTGCTCGAAGAGTTGCGGCAGGCCAGCCGCCGGTTCCAGAAGATTCGGGGGCTGCATTCGCTGCCGGCCCTTTCCCGGGCGGTGGCGGTGGACAAGATCGAGTTGGGGTTCGTGGATATCCTGGCCTCCGAAGGGGCGCTGGACCATCCCCTCTCCGGTCCGCGGGACGAGCTCTACTGGCGGCGGAGTGTGGTGCAGAGTACCGAACCCCCCAGAAGTATGGCGTCGGTGCTACAGCCGGGAATCGCTGCAAGTGTTGGCGCGGTGTTCGATATCAAGCCGCGGAGTCAGGCGGCTGATGCGGCGGCGGTTCAACAGGTGTTGAAGACGGTCGGGCTCGGGCCCAACGGGCGTCCGTGGGATTGCCGAGCCTGCGGCTACGACACCTGCCGGGAGTTTGCGGAGGCGGCGGCGTTGGGGCGGGCTTCGCTCAAACAGTGTACGCCGTACCAGGAGCGCCGGGCCGACGAATCGCAGCGTGAGGCGGCCACCGACCTCCTGACCGGGCTGGCCACCTTCCGGGTGCTGCGCGACCGGCTGACGCAGGAGGTCGAACGGAGCAAGCGAAGCGGCGAGCGCTTCACGGTGCTCTTCCTCGACCTCGACCGGCTCAAGGAGATCAACGACCGGTACGGCCACGAGGCGGGAAACGACGTGCTCCGGGCCGTCGCGGCGGAAATTCGGACGGCGGTGCGCGCCTCGGACTTGGCGGCGCGGTACGGCGGAGACGAATTCGTGGTCATCCTCACCCGGACCCAGCAGGATGGGGCGGAACGGGTGGCGGAGGCGCTTCGGCAGGGTGTGGAGGGGGTCGGGCAGCGGCTCGGCTATCCCTTGGGCGCGGTGACGGTGAGCGTCGGGATCGCGGAGTTCGATCCGGGGCACCCCACCACGGGAGATTTGCTGGTCAACGCCGACCGGGCGCTCTATCGGGCCAAGGCGTCGGGGCGGAATACGGTGGTATGACGGTGACAATCACACTTAGGGGCAAGGGTAATCTGTGACCGGACCTCACGCGGCACGCCCGTCAGATCCGAACGCCCCCCAGCCGGGGCGGCCGGCGGCGCCTCCCTCGGGCGAGAACATGCCCGATCCTTGGGGCGTCAGGCGGGCGGAGAATCTGCTCACCTCGTTGGAGGGGGTGCTCTCGGCGCGGGTCATCACCACGCCTTTGGGCGAGGTGAGTGAGGTCCATGTCCTGGCGCAGGCGGGGCTCCAGCCCAAGCAGTTGGTCCGGAACATCGAGTCGGCGCTCTTGGCGCAGCTCGGGCTTCGGGTGGATCACCGGAAGATCAGCGTGGCCCAGACCGCGGAGGTCCGGCCGATCGAGGCGCTCGACCGCCATGCGGTGCGGGAGCGGTCGCTGCAGCGGACGGTTCTCTTCGAGGGGCTCACCATTCAGCCCGGCAAGCGGGCCGACCGGCAGCTCCTGCAGGTGGCGCTGACCTTCGATGGGCGGGTGGAGGCGGCGGAGGAGGAGACCCTCGATTCGGCGCGCGGGCGGGTGGAAGCCGCGGCCCGGGCGACGGTCAGCCTGCTCGACCGGGTGCTCGACAAGGGCTCGATGGTGCTGGAGGGGGCGCGGGTGATCCAGGCGCTCGACCGGGACATCGTCTTTGCGGCGGTCCAGGCGAGCACGGGGCGGGACCGGGTGTTGCTGACTGGGACGGCGGAGGTGAAGGAGAGTCCGGAGCGGGCGGCGGTCTTTGCGGTGCTGGATGCGACCAATCGCTGGACCGAAGTTCGGCGGCCGGCTTAAAGAAGGGCTGTGGGAAACCGATACCGTTAACGAGGTAGGCAGGCAAACCCAGCAGGACGGAAAGAAAGGAAACGGACTCAAGGGAGGGGACCCCGGTCTTCGCGGCTGTATTGAGCGGAGTCGAGCGGGCAAAAACTGAGCGGAGCGTCAGGTAGGCCATAGCGGGGCCGACCTTCCCGAAGGACAGAGACACTCAGAGGGGAGGTGACGCTCATGATCAGCTGGCTCGCAGCTGCAGCGTTCGGCGTGGCTCGTCTTGTGACGGGTCTGTTCTTCGCCGAACAGCAGAACTGGGTCTAACGACGACCTAGGTCGCCTCCCAAGTCTGAACTCAACAGATGTCTCGCCAGATCTCGATCCGGACTTACGTGACCGCCGTTGTGGTCGTCGCCATTGCTTTGGCGACAATCGCATGGCTTGTCCGTGGACCGTTTCCCGGTGGCTGGGGCATTGGTGTTCTGATCGTTGCCGGCTTTCTACTCGAGTTGTCCGCTTCGAACCTTCGGGGCGGCGATGGCTCTGGGTCCCTAGCCTTCCTGGTCAATTTGTCGGCGGGGATACTGTTCGGTCCTTTCTGGGGAGGTGTTGTAGCGGTCTCGTCAAACACTCTTGGTCAATTGCACGGTCGTCGTCCGGCGATCAAAGCAACGTTCAATATTGCCCAAACGACAGTCGCACTCGTTACCTCAGTCTTGGTCTACCGCATACTTGGTGGTGGGTTGCCACCGAACTTCCTTCAGAATTTTGGAACGCTCACCGCTCGTCAAATTGTTCCAGAGGCTTTGGCGTTTCTCACGGCGGCGTTGACGTTCTTCCTTGTCAATTCTGTGCTCGTGAGCGGCGCAGTGGCAATTACGCGGCGTCGCTCGGTCTGGCAGGTGTGGCAGACGAATACGCTTTGGGTACTTGGCTATGATATTGGGGCTAGCACTCTTGCGCTGCTGGTGGCTTGGCTCTATCTCCGTTTCGACGGGACCGATGGCATTTCCCGCCTTGGTTTTCTTGCCGTCTTTGCTCCGATCATCGGTGCGAAGCACATCTATACGAAGCTAAATACCCTCCAGAAATTGTACGATGAACTTGACGGCGCCTATGACAAGCTCGAGCTAAATCTCCGAGAACAATTGGAGATGATGGTGAAATCAATCGAAGCCCGTGACCCGTATACATCCGGCCACTCTAGGCGTGTCGCGGCGCTCTCTAAGGCGATCGCCACTGATTTGGGTCTGGAAGCACAGCTTGTGGATGAAATCGAGAACGCTGCACTACTTCATGATGTCGGCAAGATTCACGCTGAATTCGCACCTCTTCTGTCGAAAGAGGGGCGGTTGACCGAAGAGGAGTGGGAGATCATGAAAACCCACTCGACGAAGAGCGCGGAGCTTGTGGCTCTTTTCTCAAGGTTTCAAGGTAACGTGCTCGAGAGTGTGCGTGGGCATCACGAACGATGGGATGGCAAGGGCTATCCTCATGGTATCGCACGAGAAGAAATCCCTCTTGGCGCTCGCATCATCATGGTTTCGGATACGATTGATGCCATGAGTACTGACCGGCCGTACAGAAAAGCGCTCTCGTTCGAGAAGGTGACCGCCGAACTGATCAAGTATCGGGGCATCCAGTTTGATCCCGCCCTGGTTGACGCCACGGTGAACTCCGTAACCGTTCGCCGCATGGTTAGCGATCCAACATTTCTTGCTGAACAGACTACTACTATCAAACCCTCGGCACGGAAGAGTCGGCCTGCGCTTCGTTCGCAAAGCAGTTTTTGGGAAGGTCTTCGGTCAGCTGTTGGTTCTCAAGAGCCCTAGTTTTTTCAACTGCCAAGAGCAGGACACAGGTAGTTCAGCAAGTCCACGGCGTGCAATTGCCCCAAGACGACCCCGTTCTCCTTCGGGCAAAGATCCTAGCGCAGAGGCAGCGAGCGCGATCTCGATCTGATCCATTTTGTCGAGTTTCTCAATCTGGTCAATGAAAGGGAGAAGTCTACTAAGTTGGCCTTGGTGAGTTCCCTGTGTCACAGCAAGAACAGCACACCACCTAGCGAAGTGTCCCACTTGTGCGAGAGCTTCCGGTCTCGCCGTTTCCCCGCAAACGGTTCTGGCCACAGCAATCGCTCGTCGTCGATTCCCAAGATACCAATGGATGTCGGCCCGGTGCAGCGCGGACAGTTGGGCAACCCACGCAACGGAACACCCGGCTTCTTCCTCTTCGAGCATCCGAAGACACTCAAGAGCCTCATTCCGATTGCCTTGTATTGCCTGTGACATCCCAAGGTGAAAAATGGCGCGGACTCGCGTAGTACCGCCCTTCGCTCGCGCTTCGGACCGAGAAAGCGCTATCGTGGACCAATTGCGCTGTAGCTCATAATCTCCGTGGCGATAGTAACACAACGCCAGGTTGGCCGCTGATGAGCCGATCCAAATCTCGTTGTCAATTCGCCGCGCTATTGCGTGGGCTTCCTCCAAGTGAGGGATCGCCTTACCATACTCTCCGATCGCAATTGCGATGACACCGGCTCCCATTTGTGCCTTTACGTAGACCGTATCTTTGATGCCGGCATCGCCAAGAAGTGTTAGGGCTCTTTGGATGACAGTTATGCATCCGCGGTTGTCACGAAGGCCGTGCAACACCAGGGCTGTACTTAGGTCGCGCATGGCTTGTTCGCGACAGTCCAAGTGAGAAATGTCGATGGTCGCTAGAGCGTCTTCAATGGCGGATTTCGATCGAGTATCTCGCATGCGTTCCAATGTGCTGGCAGCGATGTAGCAGGCGCGAACTCTGGCTCTGGGATTGACACCGGTTTGTGCAATGGTGATGAGTCGTGGTACACTCTTCGAGGCCGTGGCTGAATCATGCGACTCAATCTCAAGCGTTGCGCGAAGCTTGAGAACATCTGCGAGCTCTTTCTGGAGAGCGTAATCGGCCTCTTCGTCATTCATTGACGAGAGAGTTTCCAAGGAAGCCCGCCATTCGCCCATTTCTTGATAGGTCTCCGCCAACAAGAGGCAGGCCTCGCTTCTAGGGCCATTCTTAAGGGTTCCAATCACAGACGACAGGGCTCTGATTCCCTCATCTGGCGCTCCGGTCATAATCGCTCGCTCCGCTCCACGAATTAGAAATGGCGTGGCAACCTCTACCCGCTTCGCTCGAATGCAATGCCACGCCACTTCTAATCCGGGTACATCCACCCCCTCCTTCGCCGCCTGCAACAGCCGGTCCGCTACACCGTCATGCATCCGAACTCGCACCGCCTTCGGGATCTTGAGATAGACCCGTGCCCGCGCGAGCTCATTGGTGAACTCCAGGTGACCATTCACATCGCGCAGTAGCCGCGCCGCCGCCAGTTCCTCCAGCGCCGCCAGCGCTTGGGCCTTGTTCAATCCAACCAGGTCAAAGCACTCGAGATCGTTGACCCGCGGCCCCAATACGGTCGCGAGGTAGAGCGCCGCCCGCGTCCTCGGCACGAGTGACGGCAGAAGGCGCTCGATCAGCCGATCGTAGCCAACCGCCTCCTTCGCCGACGCCGGCACATCCTCCCGCATCGCCGGAATCGATACCGCCAGCGACATTTCTCGGTGAGTAACCCAATCCTGGGCCAGGAACTCGAGCGCCATCGGATTGCCGGCGGCCGCTTTGATGATCGCTCGGCGCTCCGGCGCCCCCGGCTCCTTGCCGGCACTCCCGACGGCGGCGGTCAACAGTTCGTCGCTCGCGTCATCGGCCAACGGCGCGAGATCGATGCGCCGCATTGGGAGAGAAGAGACCCCCTTCCGAATTCGCGTCGCCTGCGGCGGTTCATCGGGCTCCGGCGGCCGGCCCGACATCACCACCATCAGGCGCTCGAGCCCCGCTCGGCGCAACAGCATGTGGAGCACGCTGAGGCTCGCCTCGTCGGATCGCGGATAGTCGTCCACGATCAGAATGAGGGGTTGCTCTTCCATAACCGCGTCGAAGAGCGCGAACGCCCCCTCGGCAAAGTGCAGCCGAGCGGCCTCTCCTTCGGTGTGTCTTGGCTTCGGCAAGTGCGGGAACCGCTCTCGAACCTTAGGCAACACTCGCGCAAGCTCCGCCAGCGACTCCGGCGCCGTTCCCAGCGCGCCTGGCTTGTCGAGCAGGTCGGCGATCAGAGCGCCGATCATTCCAAAGGGGATTCGCTGCTCCATCTCGAAGCACTGCACCCGCGCCACCACCGCTCCCTCGAGCGAAGCCGCGGTCCCAAAGCGCATGGCGAGGGTCGATTTGCCGATCCCCGACTCGCCGGTGATCAGCACATGCCGAGTGTTGAGTTGGGTCGTCGACTCCCAGGCCTCGAACAGTTCCCGGTATTCCGCCGTTCGCCCGACGAAGGGGCGCTCTCCCCATTGCTCGGTTCGCGCCGGCACCGGCTCGCGCACCATCGCCGGGGTTGCCGATCGAGTCCGAAGCCGCGCCGCGATTCCCTCGAGCAGTTCCGATGGCGCGGCCTGGACCGCCAGGGCGAGCTCGTGCCGCCACTGCTCGTAGGTGCGGAGCGCGCTGATCCGGTCGCCCTGCATGGCGAGCGCTTCCATCTTGGCCCGGATGCCATCCTCCGCCAGCGGATCGACCGAAAGAAGACGATCGGCGATGGCAAAGACGCGGGAGATATCTCCTGAACGGCGGGCATGATCGGCCAGCGAGAGGAGGCCCGCCTTGATCAGCCGAAGCGACTGGGCATGCTGGCGCTCGCGCCAATGACTGAAGCCGGGCGCGTCAGCGATCTCGAGATCGACCGCAAAGCCATCCACCTCGATCGGTGTATGCGTCTCGTCACCCAGGACGTCGCCCTCTTCGAGCCGTTCCATATCGGTGATGATGGCGCCGGGCACCAGGCGGACCGTCGAGACGTTGGCTTCGATCGCCCTTGGTCCCAGGGCACCCCGGAGGACGGAGAGCGCGACCGAGAGGGAGTGGCGTCCCTTTGTGGGGGTTGCCTCCGGCCAGAGCAACTCGACCAGCGACTCGCGGGAGTGGTGCCACCGGGAATCGACGGCCAGGTAGACGAGAAGGGCCAGGTGCTTCCGGACCTTTATATGGATGGCCCGCCCGCTCGGTTCGAAGAGCTCGGGCCGGCCCATTGTTTTGAGGAAGAAGCCGTGACTCATGTGGTCGTCTCGCCTAGGTGCAAGAGCACGCCGCCAGGAGACGAGATTCTACGGGTGTAGGGGGAAGTGGCAAAATCGGATGATGGCGAACCGCGGTTTTTGGTTGATACCCCCGCTTTGAAGGGCTATCCTATCTAGTTGAAGGACAAGCGTTTACGAGAAATACTGTGGGTTTCCACAGTGAACGGAAAGCTCGGTGCACGAGCTAGAAGCCTCAGATTGAACCACTGTCCTACCTGCGCGGACGCGGAACAAGCAACACCTGCTCGGCGTGACTCGATTCGTCAAAGGCGGGTTGCGCCCGGGATTCAGTAGTCTACCGATTCACAGCCCCGGCTGCGAGTGGAGGAAGTGGCATGGGCTAACCTATTGACAGCAAAACACTTAAAGATGTTACGCCGGACGGTTTGAGGTTTGATTGATACCATGACTCCAGATTCCTTCCCCTGCCCAATCGCCAGCGAGACCGGACAGTACGTGGTCTTGCAACAATCCTTGGATCGGGGGAACAATGCTTGCTGCGAAAAACGGATGGTGCATCACCTTCGGAGGCCGGACTATGCTGCTCGTTACGATAGGCGGACTCTGCGGGGCTGTACTCGGGTGCGAGAATCCAATTGAAGTTGCGCGCAGCACCGCACCCCCTCCGAGTTTGGCCGTGGCTGGTCCGGCTGCTTGCGGGACGCTGCAGTTCACCATCGTGAACTCAACCACGGCCACGGTGGCTTGGCCGTCAGGCTCATGCGGTTCTGGCCTGGTGCTCATCAAGGCGGCCAACCCCACATGGAATGGAACGACCCGGATCCTCACGCTACAAGTCCGCGTCAAGAACACGTCGGGTCAGACCGTAAACCGCCCGATTCGGGTGGCCCTGCCTGATACTGGCCGCACCGTGACTGCTCCAAGCGGTCAACCCTCAACGAAGATTACCGCCAACACTCCGGATTCTCTCTACTCAAGTGGTACCGGAGTCTGGTTCGCTGGAACCATCGGCACCCTGACATCGGGTGATTCCACCGCGACAAAGCAGATCAAGATCAAGGCGGCGAGCCCTGTCACCGGTGGCCAACTACGGTTTCTGATCGCCACAGACGAGGTGATCGTGGGGATGTCGGCAAGTGCACCGAAGGTGAGGCCGGTGTGGTTTAACCACGATTCTAGCTATACGAGTGGCACTGACGCACCTACGCTCAAGAGGGCCTTGGTTGTCACGTATGTCGCGGGAGCGACCGTCCAGCAAAAACAGGCCGCTATCGACAGCATCCAGGGAACGGTAATTGGTGGTGCCCCGTGGGAAGGGGCAGCGGATCAGGGTATGTATTTCGTCGGTGTTCCTACTGCCACGACGATCGCAGCGTTGCAGGCAGCAGTGACGATCCTGAGTCGTCAGCCAGTTGTTCGGCTTGCCTCGCTAATTCTCGCCTCTGTCCCGCACGGTGCGCGCCCCGATGATGGTCCTGGGTGGCAGCGCGCAGACTGGATCTTTAACCCAGACTCATCCTCGGGGAACAACTGGGCTTTCGAGGACGTGGCGTTGCCGCTTGCTTGGGGATGTGAAACGGGCACTTCGCAGGTGCGTGTTGGTATCGTCGACCAGACCTTCAAGGCCGGTGGGTTTGTCCAGAATCTTGTCAACCCTCTTCCGATTTTGGATGGCGATACCTCGACGGTCCCGCATGGGAACATTGTTGCAAGTCTACTCGGAGCCGTTGGCAACAACGCTACAGGTATGACCGGGGTCAATTGGAAGGTAGGCCTAGACCTCCGACCGACAGGGCTGAAGTTCACGAATGCCGATATTTGGCAAGCGACCCACTCGCTTACGAAAGCAGGGGCCAGGGTCATCAACATTAGAACCTATCTCATAAATGTTACTGGCACCTAACATGCAGCGGTCTGGGCATCCTCTTGCTGTGAGGCGATGGGATGGAGCTCACGGATGCCCAGTGGCTCGTGCTCGCGCCGTTGCTGCCCAAGC
>JABFSM010000053.1 GCA_013140635.1 Gemmatimonadales bacterium | reverse complement strand
GGCCGCTTCGTGGCGCCGATGCTCTATGGGACCTCTCCAAGGGACCCCCTGGTGTTCGGTGTCGTCGGGGTGGCCCTTCTTTCGGCGAGCGTGCTGGCCATCTGGATCCCGGCGCGCCGGGCAACGCGGGTCGACCCGCTCCAGGCGCTCCGGTCGGAGTAGATCGATTATCTTCGAGGCAGACTTTCTGCCTCGGAGGAGCGGTGTCAAGTCCCGTTCGCCATAGCGGTCCCAAGATCGTGCACAGTATGACGACGACGACCTTTGGGCTCGAAGGATACGAGATCGCGCAGACGCTCGGCGTCGTCATGGGCGTCACGGTGCGGTCCCGGTCGGTCGTCGGTACGGCCATAGCCGGCATCCAGGTCTTCTTCGGAGGCCGCATCGGCAACTTCGTCGAGCTCTGTGAGCGGGCGAGGCAGGAGGCCTTCGAGCTGATGCTGCAGCACGCGGAACAGACCGGCGCCAATGCCGTCATCGGAATCCGGTACGACGCCAACGAGATCATGTCCGGGGTGACGGAAGTGCTCTGCTATGGCACCGCCGTGACGGTCGAGAGCGCCACGTAGGGCCTGCCCGGATCAGGGCCGCGCAACGGTTTTCCCCACATCCGCGTCCAAGTCACACACCCTTAAAGGGACGCGTATGTCCACGAGTGACTTCCGTCACGCCGTTCGGAGTCTCCGCCGCACCTCCGGTTTCACACTCGTTGCAATTCTCACCCTTGGCTTGGGGCTCGGCGCGAATGCGGCGATCTTCAGCGTGCTGGACGCGGCACTCCTTCGTCCGCTCCCCTACGCGGAGGCCGACCGGATCGTCACACCGCATCTTCTGGCCCGGGAACAGGCGAACGGCCCGTCCAGTCCGTTCGTGTGGTCTTACCCCAAGTTCGAGCTCTTTAGAAAGACCGCCACATCCTATTCCGATATCGCCGGATACAGCAGCCTCAGCCTCAATTTGATCGCTCCGAGCGGGCCCGAACGGCTCGACGCCGAGCTGGTCGGCGGTTCGTACTTCCAGCTCCTCGGCGTGCGTGCCGCACATGGCCGGCTCTTCCTTCCGGCCGAGGATGCCGTACCGGGTGAGCCGGCGGTGGTCGTGTTGAGCCATGCCATCTGGCAGCGCCGCTTCGGTGGGGATGTGGGCCTTGTCGGCAAAGAGATCCGCCTGAATGGGCGCGCGCTTACGGTGGTTGGGGTGGCGCCGGCGGGCTTTCGCGGATTGACGGGGAACGCCGAAGCGTTCGTGCCGATGACTCTCGCTCCGGTCTTCGAATATGCCGAGATCCTGACGGAGGCGGGGAATCACTGGTTCGATGCGGTGGCCAAGCTCAAGCCAGGGGTCGCTCTGGCTGCGGCTCAGGCCGACGCCGGGCAAGCGGGCGCCGTCGTCGACCGCCAGTACCATTTCCCTGGGCAGGCGAGTGCCTGGAGTGCCGGCGCCCAACCGCTCTCCGACTCCCGGGTCGATCCGGGTTTCCGCCGCTCGGTGCTGCTTCTCGGCGGCGCGGTGGGGCTGGTTCTCCTGATCGCTTGCGTCAACCTCACCGGTCTGTTGCTGGTGCGCGCGGTCGGACGGCGGCGAGAGGTTGCGGTGCGCCTTGCCCTCGGTGCTCCGCGGCGCCGGTTGGTGCAACAGGTGCTCACCGAAGCGTTGGTGTTAGCGCTTGCCGGGTGGGCGGTGGCGCTCGGACTCGCTATCGGTGGAGTGCGTCTTCTCCTCCTGCTCGCTCCGGAACAAGCCCGCGGGGCGGTGGGGGCGCTCTTCGACCCAGCCAGTGTCGGTGTCGACGCCCGTGTTGCCGGCTTTGCTCTGGCCTTGTCGCTCGTGGCCGCCCTTCTGGCCGGCCTGGTCCCCGCGCTCCAGGCCTCCCGGCCGGGAGTCACCGAAGCGCTCAAGGCGGGCCGTGTCACCCATCGACGTCTGGGGGTACAACAGCTGCTCGTCGTGTCGGAGGTGGCCCTCGCCCTCATGCTCCTCGTCGGGGCCGGCCTCCTGGCGCGGAGCTTTGCCCGGCTCAACGGTCAAGATACCGGTCTCGATCCGAAGGGAGTGCTCACGTTCAGATACTCGGCGGCGGAGGGCGACTTGGCCGGTCGGGATCCGCGGGCATTCAAGGAAACGGCCATCGCGGCGCTCGAGGCGATTCCCGGGGTCCGGTCGGCATCGGTCGGTCTGTGCGCTCCGCTTGCCTCACGCTGTTCCGGAAGCGTCGTGGTTCGTGCCGACGACCGCCAATTCACGATCGGGGCAAGCGCCGTTCCCATCGGACTCCACATGGCCACGCCAAGCCATTTCCGAACCCTCGGTATTCCGATCGTGCGCGGGCGCGCCTTCACCGACCGGGATCGTGCCGGGACGCCGCGCGTGGTCATTCTGAACGAGTCCGCCGCCAAGCGGCTCTGGCCGGGCGAAGATCCGATCGGCCACCGTGTGGCGGCTGCGAGCGGCTACTTTGCGGGCGGAGACTCCACCGCCGCCGTCATCGGTGTGGTGAAAGATGTGCGGTACGGCGCGATCGATTCCGACTTCGCGCCCGATCTGTACTACCCCGCCTATCAGTCCAGCTTCGGCGGGTTCGGCACGGTCTTCATCAAGACCGAGGGCGATCCGCTCGGAGTGGCCGATGCCGCCCGAAGGGCGATTCAGTCGATCGATCCGAATCTCCCCGTCCACAACGTCATGACCATGGAAGAGCGAGCGGGCGCGGCGCTCGCACGCCAGCGATTTGCCACAACGCTTCTCGGCACCTTCGCGGCCCTGGCGCTCGTCCTGGCGGCCGTCGGACTCTATGGTATGATGGCGTTCTCCGTGGCGCAGCGTACCAAGGAGCTCGGCCTGCGAATGGCGCTCGGCGCCGAGGCACCTCGGGTCTTGGCCGGGGTGCTTCGACAGGGTCTGGCGCTCGCGGCGGTGGGCATCGTGGTCGGACTCGGAGGTGCCTTTGCGCTGCAGCGGGCGGTAGCGGGGATGCTCTACGGCGTCGAGGCCACCGACCCGCTGACGCTGGCGGCCGTGTCGCTCCTCATGGTCGTGGCAGCGGTCCTTGCGGCGCTCATTCCCGCCCTTCGGGCGACACGGGTCAATCCAATGGAGGCGATTCGGTCGGAGTAGCGCGCTCGAGGTACCGTTCGGCGAGTTGCTCCATCCGGTCGTGTCGCGCCTTCCGCGCCTCGTCGAGGAGCCGCCGGACTTGGGGGATGAGGGCGGGGTCGCCGAAGAGATATCCGGTGGCGAGCTCGGCGCTTTCGGAGTCTCCCTGATCGGCCCCGCGGAGCAGGGCGCGCGCCGCCGCCTCGGCAAAGCCGGGATCGTCCCGCGGCGGGAGGGGGAATCGGTGCCGAGGATCGGGTCCGCCGGCATCTTCGGAAACGAAGGCGCGGGACATGGCGGGAATCTACTCCGTACCGGGTAGGATCGGTTATGCCGCCGGGTGCGGAAGTCGGTAGGCTCGCGGGATGCTCGCCCGCCTCCGTTCCGCCGCCATTCGGGGCATCGACGCCTACCTCGTCGAGGTCGAGGTGAATCTGGCCAACGGCCTGCCGAATATCTCCATCGTGGGGCTCCCGCAAGGCGCGGTCAAAGAGGGGCGGGAAAGGGTCGCCGCCGCGCTGGTCAACGCCGGCTTCGAGTTTCCGCTTCGGCGCATCACGGTCAATCTCGCCCCGGCGGATGTCGTAAAGGCCGGCTCGGCGTTCGACCTAGCCACCGCGCTCGGCATTCTCTGCGCCAGTGGGCAGCTTCCCGCCGCCGGGCTCCAAGGGGTTGTCTTTCTGGGTGAGCTGGGCCTGGAGGGCAGCCTCCGGCCGGTGCGGGGAGCGCTCTCGATGGCGCTGGCCGCGCGGGCCGCGGGCGCCGCCGGAATCGTGCTTCCCGCAAGCAACGTCGCGGAGGCGGCGGTCGTCGAAGGACTGGAGGTGCTCGGCGCGGAGTCGTTGGCGCAGGTCACCAAGCATCTTGCCGGGGTGTCGCCAATTCCCCGAGCAGCGGTCCATATGGTCGTGGTGCCGGCATTCGCGGGAGACACCGCCGACTTTGCCGATGTGCGGGGCCAGCGCGCCGCCAAACGGGCGCTGGAAGTGGCGGCGGCCGGCGGCCACAACGCGCTGCTCATCGGCCCGCCTGGCGCCGGCAAGACGATGTTGGCCCGCCGGCTCCCCTCGATTCTTCCGTCAATGACGATGGACGAGGCGCTCGAAGTCACCAAGATCCACAGCGTCTCGGGGCTCTTGCCGCCCGGCGCGGCGTTGGTCGCGGCCCGCCCCTTTCGCGCGCCGCACCACACGATCAGCGATGCCGGGCTGGTAGGTGGCGGGTCATCTCCCCGCCCCGGCGAGGTTAGCCTAGCCCATGGCGGCGTTCTCTTTCTCGACGAGCTTCCCGAATTCCACCGGCACGTCCTCGAAGTTCTTCGCCAACCACTCGAGGATGGGATCGTCGCGCTGAGTCGGGCAGCGGCCCGGTTCACTTTTCCGGCGCGGTTCACCCTTGTTGCGGCAATGAACCCTTGCCCCTGTGGGCACTTGGGAGACGCGGCGCGGCCCTGCCAGTGTGGCGTGCCGCTAGTGGAGCGGTACCTCAGCCGGATCTCGGGGCCGCTGCTCGACCGGATCGATATTCATCTAAGGGTGCCGGCAGTGCCGTACCTCGAATTGGCCACCGAGGGGGCGGCGGAATCGAGCGAAGTGATTCGTGTGCGGGTCGAAGCGGCGCGTGCCCTTCAGCGGTGCCGATTCGAGGGGCGGCCGGGGCTCCACGCCAACGCGCACATGTCGTCGAGGGATGTGCGGCGGTATTGCCGGCAGACGCCGGAAATCGGCGTGGTGCTCCAGGCGGCGGTGGAGCGGCTCGGCCTGTCGGCGCGTGGCTGCCATCGTGTGCTGAAGCTGGCGCGGACCATTGCCGATCTGGCCGCAATGGAAGAGCTGACGCCATCTCATGTCCGGGAGGCGATTCAATATCGGGCGTTGGATCGGCGGGGACTGGGGTGAGCGGAGGATCTCAGTGGGGCACCGTCATAGAAGGGCGTGAGGCGGGCGGCTGCCCAACGCTGCACCACAAGAGAGGTGCGGACATCCACACCTATCACTCCTTGTAGTGTCACGGGCACCCTAACAGGCCGGTCTTGCCGATTCGAGGGCTGATCATATGTTAGGGACGGGCCTCGGCGAGGTCCCCGCGGTATCTCCGGCCAACCCCATGCTGAAGGAGTTTGATCATGCGCAAGCACATCGTGAATCTCATGGCACTCGTCATCATTGCTACCGGTGGTCTGATGCTTACCGCGACACCTGCGAGTGCAGGCTCGTGTACCGGGCCTGCGGGGGCGCAGGCCTGCACCTGCACTTCAGGGGACGGCCAGATGACCTGTACGGGAGACAGCTGCACGTCGAACGCCACGAGTTGCACCTACACGGATGCTCCAATCCAGGCAGAGTAGGATCACACCAGGAGTGACGCCCAAGCTGTGAGTGCAGTTGCTGAGCATATGTGAATGGGCCAGAGGGGTACCGCCGTCTCGTAGCAGATGGTTGTAAAGGGTCATAACGAAAGAGCCGCGTGGGGGAGCGTCGAATCGCTTTCTCACGCGGCCCTCTCCTCCGCTAACGCCGGGGCTACATGAGCATGGGGCGAGAACGGAGCAAGTGGGCAATGCTGACCGGCGCCTGCCGCCGCTCGTTGTTTGTGATCGGGATGATAGGGTGCCTGCATAGCGTGGCGTCGCGCCTCGGCGCCCAACAGCAGGGCATGGCGCTTGTACGCGAACGGACCGTCGATGCGGGTTTTGGTGGCGTCGGGGCGATTGCCGTCGACCATCGAGGACGCCTCTACGTCAGCGATTTCATGTCACAACACATCCTGGTGTTCTCCAGCGATGGTGTGCTCACCGATACGATCGGCCGCAGCGGGAGAGGGCCCGGCGAATACACCGCGATCGGGGCAATCGTGATTGGCCGGGGAGACACCCTCTTTACACTCGACCTAGCCCTCCGGAGGATCACCGCCTATTCGCCGGGCAAGAGCACCGTGGCGTACACCCTGTCGGTCCCGCGAGTGCCGGGGCAGGGGCTTGCCAACCTGTTGTTGGCACCCTCGTCGGGGTTCGTGGTCGGACACAGCGATCCGTACCAGGCCTCGGCTCCGTCGCGGCCGGAGGTGTCTCTGCGTCTCCTGGGCGCCGACGGAACGCTTGCCAAGAGGCCTCTCTTTACGGTTCCGCGTGTAGAGGCTCTTATCCAACGGCTTGGCAAGAACAGCACGTCGGTTGGGCCCCTTCCGTATGGGCGTGAATCCTTCGCGCAACTGGGCCTTGGCGATCGCATCTACTGGAATTGGAGCGGCTCTCTCAGGGTCGTGGCCGTCGACCGAACCGGGGCTTCGGCAGTGGTTCTGGATGAGACGGCGCTCAGCGTACCAGTTCACCAAGCCGACCTGGACCTTCTGATTGGCTCCTACGAGAACCCGAAGGAGCGAGACGCTCTGCGGTTAGCTCTCCGAGGCCCCAACGTGCCCCAGACAAAACCTGCGACGCGCGCTATGGTGGTCGACGATCGCGGCAGAATCTGGGTCGGCAGAATCGGGAAGGACGATCAGGTTGTCATGCGGGGAGGAGTTCTCTCGTATACGTCTCCAACCGGCACGATGTCGTGGGAAGTGCTGGATGGAGAGCGGCGCGAACGGGTCTCCTTGCCCGAGGGCGTGCTGCTGAGAGTCGTCCGCGGAGGGAAAGCATACGGAGTCGAAAGGGATGCCGACGGACTGGAGACAATCGTCGTGTTCGCCGTGCGCTCTCACTGATGCAACCAGTGGTGACCAATGTCGAAGTTCCTGTCCAACGCCGTCTCAGCCATCTTGCCCATCTGCGCCATCGTCATCACTGGCTTGGTGGTGCGGCGAGAGTTGTTTCCACCGTCCGCGTCGGCGGAACCGGAGATCAGAAAGATCTCTGACTGGAAGCCCCTCTTCGAGGGTGGCAGCGTCATGGGACCAATAGGCGCGCCAATTCGCATTTTGGTGTTTTCAGATTTCCAGTGCCCGTTTTGCGCCGAGGCCAATACCAGCCTAGCGCGGCTGCGCGCGGCGTTTCCTGGCCAGGTGGCCGTGATTCACCGTCACTTTCCCCTGGAGTCAATACACCCGTATGCCCGTGCGGCCGCGAGGGCCGCGGAGTGTGCCGGGGCACAAGGCCGGTTTGAGGTGTATCAAGACGCGCTATTTGCGGCGCAGGCGTCGCTCCCTTCCCAACCCTGGGATTCACTGGCCAGGGTGTCGGCGGTTCCCGATTCCGCGGCGTTTGCACGCTGTCATGCCGCAAGTCTCTTTGACGAGCGCATTACACGTGACCTCAAACTGGGGCGAGCGATCGGCGTCAACGGGACCCCTACGTTCATCTTTGACGGCAAGATGGTGGCCGGGGCACCGGCCGTCCAGCTGATAGAGAAATGGGTGCGGGCCACGATGGGCGGGAACTAGAGCGTCCGTCGAGACACTTGGTGTCAAATAAGCTGATAAATCCTCATATCGTTCCCGATAAGCACCCCAACTTGCGCGCTCGCTCGCCAGGGCGACGCGGGCCCAAACCGGCACTGACCGAGCCAGGCCCCGCAGTCCATTAGCACGAATGGGGTACCGTCGCCCCGGTCCCCCGTCACGATGCGCGCATCGTGCGAATGGCCGCAGACGACCAACCGGACGTCTCGGCCCCGGTCGAGGAGGGCCACCGCCATCTCCCGCGCCGCCTCAAAGTACCGGCCGACCTTCCCAACGGTCTTGGTCCATTGCACCAGGTTGAATCGGGAGCCGGCAGGAGCGCCCGGATCGCCCAACTCGGCCCGCGCCTCGCCGACCGGCGAGTCCTTTCGGGGGATCTCCTCGTTGACCGCAAGCACGCCGAGCAGATCCTCATGGTCGAGCTCGTGCTGCCCGGCACTGGCGAACTTCGCCAAGCGCACGCCCGCGGCCTGCAGCGAATCGGGAAGAAAGTTCTCGACCCAATCGAAGCAGTCGCCATGAATCAGCAACGCATCCGGCACACCGGCGGGGCTGTCGTTGAGGAACCAGAAACGAGGCGCGTGCCACTCTCGGAGGTTATGCAAATCGTAGTCATGGTTGCCGGCAAGGAGAGAGGCTCGTGAGCCCGCCGGCGGACCGAAGAGGAGCAGGGAGAGGATCTCGCCATGATCGGCCGCGATATCGTCGACCTTGCGCTTCGATCCGCCCGAACCCCTGGTTCGCCAGATATCGAAGAGGTCGCCGGCCTGAAAGACCTGAAGCTCCCCGGGATGCGAATCCTTGAATGCCGCGAGCGCCTTCAAGAACCGGGTCAGCTCCGATTCGAGGCGAAAGCCTGTCTTGGGGAATTCCCGAGCGGCCGCTTCGGACAACAAGTGAATGTCGGGAATGAAGAGACGGGCCCGCCCCGCCGGGAAGCCAAGGGTGTCATCCGCCAGGCGGGCGATCAGGCGGAGCCCGCGGTCGGATCCCTGCGTGGGAAAGGCCGTGGAGAGGAACTGCTCGACCTCGTCGTAGCCGATCACAGCGCGTTCCCGCCATCAGGGCGGGACTCTCGGCAAGCCGGCGCCACGCGGAAGATCAGGACTCGCTCCGGCGCAGCGCCCGGAGCGCCCTCGAACAGGAACGCGAGTTCCGCCGTCCGGATTGCGGCGCAGGCCCCGCCGCTCCAGTCGGCGCATGGCGTCCGGCGCCGGGCGTCGAGGACCTCCGTGGTCGGTGTCGCGGAGGGAAAGAGGGCGCGAAGGTCGCGGTTCATGGCAAAGGCATTGCCGAGCCTAACCTTCGGCAGGCTATCCACGATCGGCTGAACCGACCGCAGCGCCTCTTCTTTGGTGCGGCTGTCGCAGACCGGCGGATCGGGAGCCCGGGCGCACTCGCCGGCCCGGCCGACTCTGAGGACGCAGGCGGCCAAGTCGCCGGCGCGGCGCTCCCACCCGGGGTCGGCGGTCCGTACTTCGACCCGATTCTCCTCGTCGGGGACCGGAACGAGCGTCACCGGAGGCTTCGCGCAGCCGCCGAGCAGGATTGCCGCTGCCACAACGAGTCTCATGTCAGGCGAGCCCCGCCCGTTCCAGGAGCGGGCTGTCGAAGACCCGCCGGAGCGCCGCGTCGCCCTGGAAGAGGCGGTCGCGCGCCGCGCGCCAGCGGGCCACCCGGTCGGCGCCATACATATGGAGCACGGCGTCGCGATCGAGCCCAGAGTTCTTCGACCAATGGAAGGTGTAGGGAATATTCGCGGCCTTGAGGGCGTTGGTCAGCTCCCGGTCGAAGATGGGGAAGTTGGCGTCGTTAAGCAGGCCGAACTCGAACACTGCCGTCTTGGGACCGTGACGGGTAAAGCCGAGGAGGGCGTGGGAGGGATGGACGAGGCGAACCTGGGAGATGCAGGGCTGGTCGAGCTTCTTCACGATATCGCAACAGATGTCGATCATCGCCGGGGCGTCGTCGACCGACACGCCGAGCGCCGATTCGGTGTAGCCTTCGAAGTAGAAGATGGTGGCGGTGAACACCTGTCCCGGCGTGCCGCGGACCCCATCGAGAATGGCCCGTTTATGATAGAGATCGAACTGCAGCGCGGCCTTCTTTGCGGACGAGACCAGGGGCGTCTCCAGGAGGAGCTTGGCCGTATCGGTGCCGAGGGCAAAGCCGTTCTTGTCTCGCGCAATCCAGACCGGGGCGGGCGTCGCGTGCCCCGGCTCGTAGGGAACTTTCCGCGCCGACGTCTCCATCGCGATCTTCTTCTTGTCGTACGGGTCGAAGACGAATTCATAGTGGTACGGAGCCGCCGGGTCGGAAACGCCGATCGTGGCAAGCTCGCCTAGGTGTTGCTTGAGCGCGGCGTGGTCCAGCTTGACGACGGGTGGGAACTCGAGGTGGAAGATCGGCGCCGTTTCGATGGCCATCGCCGTGATGATGCCGAAGCAACCGAAGCTGACGATCGCGGCGTTGAAGACCTCGTCGTCTCGAATGGCTTCGGCGCCGAGCGCCGCCACGAAGGCGTCGTTCAGAACCGGCTTGGACGCGCGCTCGATCCACCAGCTCTTGCCGGTTCCGGTCACCAGCTGAAAGCCGGCGACGTAATCCGGTGTGCTGCCGAACTGGATTCCGGAGCCGTGGGTGTTGCCGGAGATCGAGCCGGCCACCGTCTGGCCCGCCCCTATCCCTGAGGTCTTGAGCGCCCGCTTGAGCCCGTTGAAGCCGGTAACCTCGAGATAGACGTTGAGCTCGGCGATCGAAATACCGGCCTGCGCCAGCACCACGAATGGCCGTTCCGCATCGGGGTAAGTCGTGTCGAAGAACTTGGTCGAGACCTCGAAGCACCCGTTCAGTCCCTTGGTGTTGATGAGCCACCCGTCGGTAACCGCGATGTCGCTGAGCGCCCAGCCTGAACCGAGGGCCCGGACACGGACGCCTTGCTGTCTGGCTTGCTGCACGAGCTGATCGAGGTCTCGCGCCGCCTGACGTAACGCATCGAGGGTGTTGGGCTGCGGAGTGCCCGCCGGCGCGGAGTTGTCAACCAAAATGAGGTCGGCCACCTTGGCCTTGGCCGTGACATGCACATTGGCCCACTTCTGGGGCCCGTCACGGGTGATCATTGCGGCGGCTCCACGACTCCGCGGAGTCCCGGGGGTTTGGCGCACCGCCAGGTCACTTGCAGGGGGCGCCAGAAGCCCAGAGTCAGGATGGCGGCGGCGGTTGCGCCGACGTTCGACCGGACGCGCACCTCCTCGATACCGGTTCTCGTGCCGTCGCCAAGGCGGCAGTTGTCCACCGGCATGTCCTGCCGAATCGCTCCCCAGACCAGGGAATGCAGCGTCTTCCCCTTCCACTCGGTGAGGGGCTGGTTGCCCATCTCGAGCGGACCCTTGATCTGATAGACATGATAGGTGGCGCAGCCGGTGGTCAGCCATGCGACGAGTGCCGCGGCGGCAACGGCGGATCTCAGAGTGTGGCGGACTGAGAGGTGGGGAGCGAGATGATTCATAGCGTACTCCTGCGGTAACCCGCACTGATGTATCTAACGACATGAGGCCTGGCGGCGAGCGCGCAGTTAGGCGACAGGCATCCTGATACTCAGGCGCACGTCGCATGCGCGCCCAGCCGTTCTCAATCGCAACGACCCCGCGGATTGTTCGGATCGCTGCAATCCCCGACACAGTCTTGATCGTCTCGGCATGTCCACGAATACGATTTGCCCGTCGTGTGGCAAGTAACGGTGCACGTTTTTGTAAGAAACTTGCCTGTAGCACTGGCAAAGCGCTGGCTGATCGTAATGCATTCGCCGGTCTCGACAACGGCAACGTCAACGTTGCGTCCCGACGGCAGGCCAAAAGCCTGTTTCATACCACCCTCGCGATGTGGAAAGGGTGGCCGCACTGCAGAAGCAGACGTACGCGCAAAACAGCCCTCAAGGAGGCGCATTCGCAATGTGAGCGCAGCACACTAGAAGCCATCTCACAAATGGCGTAACAGGATGATAATGCAGCCGAGCTGGACAAAACCGAGGTAGTTCCCGGCGTGATACTCGTAGCGGGTGACGATGCGACGGAAGTTCTGCAACCAGGCGAA
>JABFSM010000074.1 GCA_013140635.1 Gemmatimonadales bacterium | reverse complement strand
CTCCAGGGCCCCCTCCACCCGCGGTGGGCGCGGGGAGACCCAGTGAGGAGGTCAGATCGAGGAGTCCGGGGCTCACCGTCTTTCCGGCCAGGTCGATCACCCGCGCATCGGCGGGCACCGCGATGGTCGGACCGACCGCTTCGATCAAGCCCTTTCGGATGATGACGGTGCCCTTTTCGATGACGCCCTTGGACACCGTCTGAATGCGCGCGTTGGTCAGCGCCCAGGTGTCGGATTGCGCGGCGAGCGAGGTGACGCGGTGGGGCAGAATGGCGGCCGCTACCGCGAGGGTGCGTGCCACCGAGGTCAGGCGCATGACCAGCCTCCAGCTTCCAGAAGTGGGGATGGGCCGAGTCGCATTGGGCCGGGAGAATCTATGGCTCCGAGAGCCGGGGAGCCAACAGTAGATTACGCGCCGGTATCCCCGGGAGTTGAAGCGGTGGAGGTCCAGATCTTCGGAACGAAGAAGAGCAGTCCGACGCGGGCCGCCCTCCGCTTCTTTGCGGAGCGGCGCGTCAAAGTCCATTTCGTGGACCTTCTGGAACGGCCCGCCTCCCGCGGTGAGCTCGGCCGCTTCGCTCAAAAATTCGGCGCGGAGGCGTTGCTCGACCGCGCCTCGCGCCGGTTTCAGGAGCTGGGGCTCGGGGCATCGGTGTACTCGCCGGAACGGTGGCTCGAGCGGTTGGCCGACGAGCCGCTCCTCTTGCGGCTCCCACTGACCCGGTTCCAGAATCAGCTCACCATCGGCGAAGCGTCCGACACTTGGCGTACCTGGACCGGACGATGACCGCAAATCTCCCTTATAATCATCCGATGAGCCGCTTTGCCTTCATCGTCGTGGCCGCCGTACTCACTCTGGGTCTTCGAGCCGCCCAAGATCCCAGTCCCTTTTTGGCCCCCCTTCCGGAAGGGGTCACCCTCGCCCGGATTGCAGAGGGTAGGGAGCTCTATCTCGGCACTGGGCTCTGTGTTGCCTGTCATGGACCATCCGGCCAAGGCAAGATCGGGCCCGATCTCACCGATTCGGTGTGGGTCCACGGCCGTGGGAGCTTTCCGGAATTGATCGAGCTCATCCGCAAAGGGGTTTCGTCGGACCAATCGGTCAGCGGAACGGAAATGCTGCCGAGAGGTGGATCGGGCATTGGCGATGACGAGGTGCGCAAGGTCGCCGCCTACGTCTGGTCGCTTTCACAGAAAAGGAAACAACCATGAGGCTGCTGCTCACCGCCCAGTTGCTGCTCGCCCTCCCCCTCGCGGCCCAGGCCCCCGGCACCGACATTTTCGTGGCGCGCCTCTCCCGGAGCGGCGGCGTGCTCAAAGTCGATTCGGCGGTCAACATCACGGCTCGCCCCGGCTACGACAATCAGCCGGGGTGGAGCGCGGACGCGAAGAGCGTCTACTTCACCTCGCAGCGCGCCGGCCAGACCGACATCTATCGCTACGACCTCGCCTCGAAAACCACCGCCCAGGTCACCGACACGCCGGAGAGCGAGTATTCGGCGACCGTTATGCCCGATGGGCGCCACGTCTCGGTCATCCGGGTCGAGCGCGATTCGTCGCAGCGCCTCTGGGCCTTCACCCTGGACGGCCTGCCGGCCAAGCCGGTGCTCGATACGCTCAAACCGATCGGCTACCACGCCTGGCTCAATGCCGACACCGTCTTCGTCTTCGTGCTCGGGAGCCCCGCCACCCTCCGCCGGGCCGAATTGGGCTACGGAACGTCGGTGGTGCTGGCGAGCGATATCGGCCGCGGCCTGGCCAAGGTTCCGAACGGCCGCGCCATCGCCTTCGTGCAGCGCGACTCGGCCGGCGGGGCCATTCGAACCGTGGATCCGGTGTCCGGCCGGACCGAGACCCTCGTTCGGCTTCCGCAAGGCAACGAGTTCTTTGCCTGGATGCCGGACGGCACCCTCCTCTCCGCGACCGGGAACCGCCTCCTCTCCTGGCGCGCCGGGCAAACGGCGTGGACCGACGTGGCGACCTTCGACCTCCCCGGCCTCCAGCGAATTTCTCGGCTCGCGGTGAGTCGAGACGGAAGCATGATCGCGCTGGTGGGTGAAGAGCCCGCCCCTCCCAGGTGAACTCGGCGGCGATTCTCCGTTTTGGCGCCTGCCTGGCCGTGGCGCTGCTGGCCGCGCCGGCTATGATGCGCGGCCAGGCGCCGGCCGACGGCCCGGTCCTGCTGCTTACGCCGGACCGGGTCTTCGATGGCGTGGCGATGCGTCCCGGCTGGTCGGTGCTGGTGCGCGGATCCCGGATCCTCGGCGTTGGGGCCGCCCTCGACGCGGTCACCCCTGCGGACGCACGGAGAGTCTCACTCAAAGGAATGACCCTTCTTCCCGGCATGATCGAAGGGCACTCCCATCTCTTTCTCCATCCCTACAACGAAGCGAGTTGGAACGACCAGGTACTCCACGAATCGCTCGCGCTCCGAACCGCCCGGGCGGTGGTGCATGCGGAGAAGACGCTCCAAGCGGGGTTCACGACGGTGCGCGACCTTGGGACCGAAGGGGCCGGTGACGCCGACGTCGGTCTGAAGCGCGCGATCGACGACGGCATCATTCCCGGGCCGCGGATCCTCACGACGACGCGAGCTATCGTCGCCACCGGGAGCTACGGCCCCCGCGGCTTCGATTCGCGATGGGAGGTTCCCCAGGGTGCCGAGGAGGCGAGCGGTGTCGAGGAGCTTACCCGTGTCGTCCGCGGCCAGATCGGTCGCGGCGCCAATTGGATCAAGGTCTACGCGGATTACCGGTGGGGCCCCGACGGGGAGGCGCGTCCGACCTTTTCGGTCGAAGAGCTGACCCGAATCGTGGAGACGGCGAAGAGCTCCGGTCGCCCCGTCGTCGCGCATGCCGGGACCGCTGAGGGGATGCGCCGCGCGGTCATGGCCGGGGTCGAGACCATCGAGCATGGCGATGGCGGCACCGCCGAGGTCTTCCGGCTCATGGCCCAGCGCGGCGTGGCGCTCTGCCCGACCCTCGCCGCCGGAGATGCGACCCGGCAGTATCGCGGCTGGAAAAAAGGGGTTGGTCCCGAACCCGCCGAGATCACCGAGAAGAAAGCGAGTTTCAAGCGCGCGCTCGCGGCCCGGGTTCCGATCTGCATGGGTGGCGACGTCGGTGTCTTCGCCCACGGCGACAACGTTCGCGAGCTCGAGCTCATGGTGGAATACGGGATGCCGGCGCTCGACGTCCTCAAGGCGGCCACCTCCGGCAATGCCAAGACCTTTCATCTCGACGACCGCTTCGGCCAGATCCGGCCCGGATTCATGGCGGATCTCGTGGCCGTGGAGGGGGATCCAAGTCAACGAATCTCCGCGCTGAGAAATGTGCATCTCGTAATGAAGGGCGGACAACTTGTGCGGACGCCCTCCGGTCCACCTTGACGCGCCGCCGTCCTCGCCGGTAGCATCCCGGGCCCTTCCCCAAGAGGAGTACTCCCATCCGCCTTCGACCGTTCCGCGCCTGGCGCCCGCAACCTTCCATCGTGGCAAAGGTTGCGGCTCCACCTTATGACGTCGTGAACCGGGCCGAGGCGGCGGAACTCGCCACGGGGAACCCGCTCAGCTTCTTACATGTCGGCCGTTCCGATATCGACCTTCCGCCCGATACCGACCCCTACGATCGCCGCATCTATGCCAAAGGTGCGGAGAACCTCGAGGCCTTCCTCGGGGATGGAACATTCCTTCAGGAAGCCGAGCCGTCCCTCTATCTCTATGAATTGACGATGGACGGCCGCGCTCAAGTCGGGGTGGTCGGCTGCGTTCATGTGGACGACTACGGCAAGGACATCATCAAGAAGCATGAAAAGACCCGGCCCGACAAAGAGGACGATCGTACTCGGCACGTACTCGCGCTCAACGCCCACGCCGAACCGGTCTTCCTTACCCACGCGCCCTCGCCGTACCTCGGCCAGCTGAATGCCAAAGTCATGGCGGACGATCCTCTCTATGACTTCGTCGCATACGACGGAGTCCGGCAGCGGGTCTGGCGGGTAACGGACGCCGCGCCCTACGTCGATGCCTTCCGGCGGCTCGGAGTGAGCTACGTTGCCGACGGTCACCATCGCTCGGCGAGCGCCTGGCGTGCGGCGCAGGATCTCCGGAAGGCCAATCCGAAGCACACCGGCGATGAGGAGTACAACTGGTTCCTTGCCGTGCTCTTTCCGGCCAACCAGCTGCGCATCCTCCCGTACAACAGAGTGGTGAAGGATCTGAACGGACTCTCCCCCGATGCGTTCCTGGCTCGGCTGGCCGAGGTCGGAACGGTCGCGCCGGTGACCGGCGGATCGCCCGAACCGGCCGAGCGGGGCACGATCGGCGTCTACGTCGGTGGACGATGGTCTTGGCTCACCATCGATCCGGAGACGATCTTGCTTCGAGATCCGATTCGCTCGCTCGATGTCTCGCTGCTCCAGGAGCGGGTGCTCGGGCCGATCCTCGGCATTGTCGACGTCAGAACCGACAAACGCATCGACTTCGTCGGCGGCATCCGCGGGGTGGCGGAGCTCGCGCGGCGGGTCGATTCCGGAGAGATGGCCGCCGGATTCGCGATGTATCCGGTCACCGTTCAGCAGCTGATGACGATTGCCGACGCCGGCGCGGTCATGCCGCCCAAGTCCACCTGGTTCGAGCCCAAGCTCAAGAGCGGGCTCTTCGTGCACACGCTCGCGTGAGCGGCTCTCTGGGAGAAATGACGCAATGAAAGTGCTGGTCGCCGACAAGTTCGAAAAAGTCGGAGTCGATGGGCTCAAGGACATCGGGTGCGAGGTGATCCTCCGGCCCGAGGTCAAGGCCGAGGAGCTGGCCGCCGCCGTCCAAGAGACCAACCCGAAGGTGCTGATCGTTCGGAGCAAGAAGGTCAACGAGGCGGCGCTCGCCGCCGCACCGGCGCTCTCGCTGGTGATTCGCGCCGGCGCCGGCATCGACACCATCGACGTCGCGGCCGCCTCCCGCCTCGGCATCTTCGTCTCCAACTGCCCGGGAAAGAACTCGATCGCGGTTGCCGAGCTGATTCTCGGCCTTCTCCTTTCGCTCGACCGGCGCATTCCGGATCAGGCCGCGGATCTGCGCCGCGGCGCCTGGGAAAAGGGGGAGTACACCAAGGCGCGCGGGCTGCATGGCCGGACCCTGGGCATCGTCGGTCTGGGGCAGATCGGCCGTGAGGTTGCCCGGCGGGCCCAGTCATTCGGCATGAAGGTCGTCGCCTGGTCCCGCAATCTCACCATCGAAGAAGCGGACCGCCTCGGCATCGGGTACTGCCAGACGCCGCTCGAAGTGGCCCGGCTTTCCGATGCCGTTTCCATCAACGTGGCCGGCACCGCGGAAACCAAACATCTCGTGAACGAGGAGTTCCTCGCCACGATGCACCCCGGCGCCTATCTGATCAACACCTCACGGGGCTCCGTCGTCGACGAAGCGGCGCTGGCCAAGGCCGTGAAGGAACGCGGCATTCGCGCCGGGCTCGACGTCTTTCAGAACGAACCCGGTGGGTCGAAGGCGGAGTTCCGGCCCGCCATCGCGGAACTCCCGGGCGTGGTCGGCACCCACCACGTCGGCGCCTCGACGGAGCAGGCGCAGGTGGCCATTGCGCACGAGGTCATTCGCATCGTGCAGGGGTTCATGGAATCGGGCAACGCGCCGCACTGCGTCAACCGCTTGGCCAAGAGTGCCGCGACTCATGTCATTTCCGTGCGGCACCACAACAAGCCCGGCGTTCTCGCGCATGTCTTCGGCGTTCTGTCCGACGGTGGGGTCAACGTCGAGGAGGTCGAGAACATTCCCTACCACGGCGCCGAAGCCGCGGTCGCGCGGATTCAGGTCTCCTCTCTTCCGACGCCGGCCGCGCTGCACGACATCCGGACCGGCAATCCCAACATCATCAGCGTGGACTTGACACCGCTATGAGCGACCGCATTCACAATTTCGGCGCCGGCCCCGGCGTTCTTCCCGAGTCGGTTCTCCGTCAGGCGCAGCAAGACCTCTGGAACCTTCGTGGGAGCGGCATCGGCATCGCGGAACACAGCCACCGCGGCAAGGTGTTCGAGAAGGTGATTGCCGAGGCGGAGGACGACATCCGCCTGCTGGCGGGCATCCCCGATAACTACAAGATCTTGTTCATTCAGGGCGGCGCCACGCAGCAGTTCGCGATGGTGCCGATGAACCTGCTCCCGGCCGGCCGCACCGCCGACTACCTCATCACCGGGGTCTGGGCGCAGAAAGCCCACCAGGAGGCGGGCAAATTCGGGTCGGTGCACGTTGCCCTCTCCGGCGAGGGCTCGAAGTTCACCCAGATCCCGCCGGTGTCGGAGATCGAGTATTCCGAGAATCCGGCGTACGTGCACCTAACCACCAACAACACGATCTACGGAACGGAGTGGAAAACGGAGCCGCCGGTGCCGCCGGGCGTGCCGCTGGTGGCCGATACGTCGAGCGACATGTTCAGCCGGCCGATCGACGTCACGAAGTACGGGTTGATCTATGCCGGCGCACAGAAGAATCTCGGCCCCTCAGGGATCGTCCTCGTGATCATGCGGGAAGATCTGGCGGAACAGGCCCCGAAGACCCTCCCGACGCTCATGCAATACCGCACGTATGTGAAGGAGAAATCGCTCTACAACACGCCCCCGACCTTCGCGATCTACATGGTCGGCCAGGTTGTGAAGTGGATCCTCGCCTCCGGAGGACTCGCCGGAATGGCCGAGCGCAACGCCGAGAAGGCAAAAGTGCTCTACGACTTTCTCGACCAGTCGGCATTCTTCAAGCCGAGCGTCCACCGTGACAGCCGCTCCCTCATGAATATCTGCTTCAGAACGGCGTCGGAGGAGCTGGACGCGAAGTTCGCGAGCGAGGCAACCAAGAAGGGATTCGACGGGCTCAAGGGGCACCGTTCGGCGGGGGGGATGCGGGCCAGTCTGTACAACGCCTGTCCCAAAGAGAGTGTGGTGGCGCTGGTTGCGTTCATGAAGGAGTTTGAGAAGGCGAATAGCGCATAGCGAATAGCGCATAGCGTTCAGCTATGCGCTATTCGCTATCCGCTTGATCCGCCTCACGATCGCCGAGAGCCCCTGCGTCCGAAGCATCCCGAGCGCATCATCGAGCCGAAGCTCGTGCAGGAGATCGTCCGGCACGGCGGCGATCTCCGCCGGAGTGGCGCCGTCGAGAGTCGTCACCAACAAGGCCACGAACCCCCTCACCGTGGGCGACTCGCGCGGCACGTCGGCGGCCAGCCGAACCACACCGCCCTCCCGCGCCGCCCAGAGAAAGACCGGCGTTTGGCATTCGGCGACCCGGTGCGCCTCCCGTTCGGCCTCGGCCGCGAATGACTCGGGCAGCGGCGGGAGCCGGCGGGACAAATCCAGCAGGCTCTCGAGCCGGGTGTCCCGGTCGGCGGCCTGAAAACGGGCGATGTAGCGCGCGAGGGTCGGCGGCACGCGCGGAACGTAATCGAAGGTCCACGTCATGACGACAACTTCATTGCCGACGCCGCTCGTCTCCACCGACTGGCTGGCCCGCCATCTCGGCGAGGCGGAGCTCGTCGTCGTCGATGCCTCATGGTATCTCCCCGCCGCCAATCGAGATCCGAGAGGAGAACATGTCGCCGGGCACATCCCGGGCGCGCTCTTCTGGGATATCGACGTCCTGAGCGACCGCGCCTCGCCGCTGCCGCACATGCTGCCGAATCTGCCCGCGCTCGCCCGGAGCATCGGCGCCCTCGGCATCGGCGATCGAGACCGCGTGGTGGTATACGACGGCTCTGGCGTGAATCTCAGCGCGCCCCGCGTCTGGTGGACGCTCCATCTGCTCGGACACGAGGCGGTCGCCGTGCTCGACGGGGGACTCGCAAAGTGGAAGGCCGAAGGGCGGAAGCTCGAGTCGGGGTGGGCCGATTGGAAACCGAGAGGATTCCACCCGCGCGCCAGGCCGGAGTTGCTGCGTACCCAGGCCCAGGTCGAGTCGGCGGTCGCCACTGGAGCAGCGCAGCTTCTCGATGCCCGGTCGCGCGGCCGCTTCGAGGGGACCGAGCCCGAGCCGCGTCTCGGACTTCGGGGAGGACACATCCCCACGGCGCACAATCTCCCCTTCGGCACTCTGGTCGGAGCCGACGGGACGATGCTCTCGAAGGACCAGCTGCTGCTCCGATATGCGGAGGCCGGGGTCGATCTGGGCTCCCCCGTTATCGTGTCCTGCGGCTCCGGCGTGACCGCGTGCGCCCTCGCGCTCGGTCTGCATCTGCTTGGCCACCGAGCGTACGCGGTGTACGATGGATCGTGGAGCGAATGGGGAAGGGAAGCGGGACCGCCGGTCGAGCGCGGACCCGCCCCACCCTGAGAGGAGCCGAAAGTCTCCGTCATTGCGAGGCCCGAAGGGCCGAAGCAATCTCGAGAGATTGCCTCGGCCCTTCGGGCCTCGCAATGACTGGGCCTAGCGCAGGCGGGCGGCGATCAGCCCGTCCACGCTGAAGGCGCCTCCACCGAGCACGAGTAAGGCGATCACCATACCCACGACGAGGATGTGGTACTCGTAGCCTTCGCCTTTCAGGGTCCCTCCCCAGTTCATGAAGAAGCCGACGTTGCGGTGCACCTTGAGCGCCGCGACGAGCATCGTCACCCCGATCGCGAGCGCCACCAGGCGGGTGCCGGCGCCGGCCACGAGGAGCAACGCGCCGACCGACTCGGTCAGGATGGCCGCCGCCCCGAAGACCCGCGGAATCCCCATGCTGCTGAAGAAGCCCATCGTGCCGTTCCAGCCGTAACCGCCATACCAGCCGAGCAGTTTCTGGGCGCCGTGCGGGAAGATCACCAGCCCGAGCGTCAGGCGGAGGAGGAGCGCGGCGATACCGGTATCGGTGCTGAAGAGAGCCTCGAACATGTCATTCTCCATGCAAAAGTGTGTGATGTATATATCATTTACGAATCAACTAATATGGCAAAAAAGATCCTCGCCCTACGCCGAGGCGATCCGAATGTCATCGAGGATCGCGGTCAGTTTGTTGAGGTCGGCCGCCGACAGCTTCCGCATCGTCCGCTCGGCGTGCGCGGTAACCGGCGCATCCAGCGTCGCGAGAAGCGCCAGGCCGGCCTTGGTGATGCGGCACCAGACCACCCGCCGGTCCTCCACGCACCGCTCCCGCTCCACCAGCTTCTTCTTTTCCAGGGCGTCGACGAGGCGGGTGATTCCGGGCGCCCGCTCGACCAACCGCTCCGCGATCTCCAGCGTCTGGAGCCCTTTCCTTCCCGCCCCGCGGAGGATCCGCAGCACATTGTATTGCTGTGCCGAGATCCCGTGCGGCGCCACCACAGCCTCTCCGGCGCGGCGAATCACATCGGTGGTGCGGAACAGGGTGACGACCGCCTCCTCGGCCTTCGAGGCAAAGGGCCGCTTTTGGCGAAGCTCACCGAGAATGGGGGGGGCGGGGCGTTCACTCATGAGAGTAGTTTACCGCACATTAGTTGATATGTCAAGTATTATCGGCACCCGCTACCGGCCCGCGAGGCCGCAGGCCCGAAGCCGGCGCTTGGGGGCGGGAAGCTCGGGGTAGAGCGCCGCCGCCGCCGCCGCATGGGGCACCGCGCGGTGACAGGGGGTCCGCTGCGCGATCATCAGATGGAGCCGATAGCTCCCCGGGTCGTAGCGCACCGCGCGCTCCAATCGCTCGACCGGCCACCCCGGTCCCGCCAGCTGGATCGCCCTGATCTGGCCGGTGCTTCGGAGAGCCGCCGCGGAGAGCCCCAGGCCGAGCAGCGGCACCATCCAGCGGCCGGTGCGGCGGGGCAATTCGCCGACCGATCCGGTGGCGGGAAGGAGCAGTCCGAGCGCGACCCACACCACGGCGGTTGGAGGCGCCAGGAGAAGGACGGCGTCGAACGCGCCGGTCACGACGGTCGCCGCGAGCACGCCGAGCAGCGCCAAGGCGCGCCGGGCTTCCGCGGCATCGTCGCTGGTGAGTCGCCGGAACGCCACGAGCGCCATCGCCGCAAAGGACAAGAGCAACAGCAGCGTTCCGGCCGCGCCGCGCTCGGTGAGCATGGCGATCCAGTCGCTGCTGGGCCACGGGTTCGTCGGCATCGGGTCGGCGCCGGCAAAGGAGGGGTCGCCCGGCGTCGTCACCCTCGGATACGCCACCGGCCAATTGCCGGGGCCGGCGCCGAAGATCGGATCGTGCCCCAGGAGCTTCAGGCTGTTGCGGTACTGGATGATCCGGCCCCGGCCCGAGCCCTCCTGGTAGTTCGCAAGATCCCGCATCGTGTCCCGGTACGGGGAGGCCGACCGCCAGGTGAGCCGGTTCGGGAGGAGGAGCGCCCCGGTGGTCACCAGGAGCACGGCCGCGACCATCAGCCGGGGCCGACCCATCGGGATGAAGCGGCGCCCGGCCAGCCGAGCGGCCAGCCAGGCCAGTCCCATAACGATCGCTCCGGCGGTCACGCCCAGATATGCGGCGCGCGAGCGAGTCAGCACGAGCGCGCCGAGCATGAGGCCGAGGCCGCCGGCAAAGAGGGCGGCGCGGCGCGGGCCGCGCGCCTCGAGCACCAGTAGGCCGGCGATCGGCGCCCCGATGGCCATGAGGTGGGCCAGGAAATTTCGGTTGCCCAGGGTTCCGCCCGGTGCCCGGCTTTCCGCGAGGAGCTCGGGCTCGAATCCATATGCCTGAGCCAGCCCGGTCAGCGCGCCAAGCACGAGGGCCAGCACCAGGGCGGGAAGAAGCCAGTTTCCTGCGCCGGTGGCGCTGACGCGCCGCGCCGCCCGAAAGAGCACGAGCCCCGCGAGGGTGACCGCAAGGGCGCGCATACTGAGCCAGCGGTTGGTCGCCAGGAGCGCCGAGAGCGCCGTCCACAGGCCGAATGCGTAGAGCGGGACTTCCGCGACCGTGACGCTGATTCGCGCCGGCGCGCGCCGGAGCATCAGGATCACCGCGCCGAGCGCGGTCAGGTGGAGCGCCAGTTCCTTCGGCGCCCCAAAGCGGTCGAGATCGAAAAGGGTGGAGGGGATCGCCGCGAGGACGACGGCGATGACCCCGAGCCCGAGCCAGAGCGCGAGCGCGCGTGCGGGCCTCTCGGTCGGTGGCGGGAGTTCGGTCGCCGGAAATCGGAGCGGAAGGGTCATGCGAGCGGTAGTATCGCGGTCGGGTGGTGCGCAGAACAAGGGGGCGCCGTGTAAATTGCCCTGATGGACCAGGACGAATCCGAACGTCCGGTGGCCTTCGCAGCCACCGACCGCCCGCTGCCGCTCCGCCTGGCGCCGATCGAGGACGAACGCGCCCCGGAGGGCATGTCGTGCGTCGGGTCGTTCCTCGGCCCCAAGCTGGTCGCACGCTGCGTCGTGCCTCCCGATGCCGCCGCCTTTCTGCTGGAGCGCGGGCTCTTTGCCGATCCGGTCCAGCTGGCGCTCGCCGCTCGGGAGGAAGCTCCCGGCCTGCAGTGCCAGCTCTTTGCCCTCGTGCAGCTCCCCGGCGACTTCTTCCGCTCGAACGAACCGGACGCAGAGACGGACGAAGACGAAGACGCGCCGTGGGCGGAGAGCGTTCCCGGTGCCTCGTACGACCGGGAGGTGCGGCTCGGTGACGAACCGGCCGACCGCCAGGCCGCCGTCTTCCTCGGCC
>JABFSM010000280.1 GCA_013140635.1 Gemmatimonadales bacterium | reverse complement strand
TATCCGTACTGTTGGCTTGAATCGGCTCGACCCGGTCCGACGGCACCAGGATCACTCGGCCCGCAAAGCTGTAGGACCAGGGGAGGTACACCGCCACATGGCCCGGCAGGCCGAGGTGGTCGAGCGCGTCCGCGGTGACGAACCCGACATGCCAGACATCCGAATCGAGGTCGAGCCGGAGCCGCACCGGGCGATTGAACCGCCGCTTCTCGCCCACGAAGGCGTTGAGCAGATCCTTGGTCCAGGTATAGACCAGCCGCACGAACGGGAGGCCTTCGAGCAGCCGATCCACCTCGCCGAGCACCGCCCGGGTGGCGAGGGTGCCGGCCAGCGCCCCGATGATCGTTATGCCCGCAATGGTGACCAAGATCCCCGCGCCCGGAAAGCCGAGCGGAAGAAAGCTGTCCACGGTGCTGACCAGCCACCAGCAGATCCAGAGGGTGAGCGCCACCGGCGTGGTGATCAAGAGCCCGCGGAGGAAATACTGCGCCAGGCGTTTCACCCGAGGAGCTCGCTCACGACCGCGAGGAGTCCCTCGAGGTGGGCCGGCGTGAGATCGCCCATGTGGCCGATCCGAAAGAGCGGCCCGTGCGAGGGATCGAGCGCACCCCCGACCAGGTAACCTCGCTCCTCGAGCGTTCGGATGAGCCCGGCCGGGTCGGCTCCATCGGGGAGCAGGACGGAGGAAATCGCCGGGGAACGGGCTCCCTCCGGGGCCAGGAGCTTCACATCGCCCCTGGCGGTGATCCACCGCTCGACGGTCCCGAGCATGGCGCGATGGCGAGCCCAGCGGATCGGCCAGCCGCCGTCACGAGCGATTCGCGCGAGCTGGCACTCGAGCGCCATGATGAGCGAGACCGCCGGTGTCCAGATAGGCAGGTTCTGCCGCGCGATCGAGACCATCCGCGCAATCGAGAGGTAGAACCCCGCATCCCGCTGCTGCGAGGCCCGAGCCACGAAGCGCTCGCTCGCGGCGCCGAGCCCTAAGCCGGGGGGAAGGGCCATGGCTTTCTGGGAGCCGGTGCAGTAGAAGTCGACCCCCCACGCGTCCATGAGAATCGGCATCGCGCCGACCGACGTGACCCCGTCCACCAGGAAGAGCACGTCGGACTTGGCGCGCACCACCTTGGCGAGGGCGGGAATATCGGCGAGCGCCCCGGTCGACGACTCGGAGTGGACCACCGCCACGGCGTCGACTTTGTGGGTGTCGAGCGCGGCGGCGAGTTGCTCGGCGGTGATCGCGCGGCCCGGCTCCACCGGAATCCGCAGCGCCTGTTTGCCGCAATGCTCGGCGGTCTTGGCGAAGTATTCGCCGAAATACCCCCCCGTGGCGACGAGCACCCGCTGCCGAACACCGCTGCGCACCGCTCCTTCGATCAGGCCGGTGGCGGAGGAGGTGGAGAGAAAGACCGGCTGCGCCGTGCCGAAGCACTCTTGCAGCGAGGGCTGCATCGCGGCCAGAATTTCCTGCATCCGCTTGCTGCGGTGGGAGAACATCGGTGTCAATTGCGCCGCCAGCACCTCCGGGTGCACGTCGGTCGGACCGGGAAGGAAGTTGCGGCCGAAATCACTCATGCGGCGAGTACCTCTTCGCTCTGGGTAAGGTGGACGCCTCGGCGCCGCCAATCGTCGAGCAGCGCCTTCGACCGATCGGCGTGAATCGCCCGGGTGGCGTCGGTGACGAGCGAAAGCGGGATCTCCGGCCGGTGCCGGAGAAGCCCCTCGATCGCATACTTGTCGCAGACATCCAGCGCCACGCCGTACAGCACGATGCGCGTGGGTGCCAGCGCATCGACCACCGGCAGGACGTTGGGATTGGTAAAGACGTCGAACCAATGTTTGTGAAAGAGGATGTCGCCGTCGTGCGCCGCCACCCGCCGCGCCAGCGCGGCGGGGTCGAGCGGCTCCGGTTCGATCACCATGGGGTTTCGGAGCGCCGTTTCCGGGATCTTCCGCTGCCCCGGGGTGCCGCGCATGCAGTGTTCCGGAAAGGTCTCCCGCCAGTCGGGTGCGGTGGAAAGCTCCCGATGGCCTGGCACATGGTCGTCGGCACTGGCCAGGATGCGGATGCCACGATCGTGCGCGTATTGCGTCAGGCGCCCGAGCACCGGGATGATCTCCTCGCTCGCCGGAACGTACAGCTTGCCGTCGGCGCGCATGAAGTCGTGCTGGGTATCGACGTCCCAGAAGAGGGTGCTCATATCACCCGCTCGAGCCTCGGACTCTCGCGAAGTTCCCGTCCGACCTTGGCGCACGGCCGGCCATCCCGCTCCACCACGTCCGCGGTGAAGTCGAATCGCCCCTGAAAGAGCGAACTGCCCACCCCATAGCCGTCGACCGGCACACCCAACCGTTCGAACTCCTGAATCTTCTCGACGTTGAACCCCCCGGAGACGTAGATCCGCACCGCGGAGAAGCCGTGGGCGTCGAGTGCCCGGCGAACATTCCAGACCAGCTGCGGACAGACACCGGTCGGTTTGAAGAGCCCCATCTGTGGGATGACCGACTTGTCGACCAGCATTTCGCTGGTGTCGATGCGCACACCGTAGAGCCGCTCGCCGAGCGCCTCCGCCACCTCGAGCGAGGTGCGCACGCAGTCATTTTCGAAGTCGACGAGGGTGACGAGCCGCACCGTCGGATCGATATGCTCGGCGAACTTCCTGGTTGCCAGGACGGTGTCGCCGCCATAGGCGGCAATCAGGGCATGCGGCACCGTGCCGATCCCTTCGGTGCCCCACCAGGAAGCCTGCGCGTCGGTCGAGACGCCGATGGCGCCGGCGATATGGGCGGCGTAGCCGTCGCCGGTTTGCACCAGCCAGTGATCGTGCCGGGCAGGGAAAAACATCACTTCCTTGGAACGCGCCGCTTCGACGACCCGCCGGGTGTTCGTGCCGACTTTGGTGCGGCGGGCCAGCACGCCCAGGTAGAGCGTTTCAAGGTGGGCAAAGGCATTGTAGGGGCCTTCGATACGCAGGACCGGCTCCCACGGTTCGATCGCGTCTCCATCGTGGAGGGCCCAGACCGCGAGGTCGTTCCATTCGATGGCGCAGAGCCGGAGGATGGCGATCGCTTCGTCGATGCCCCCCAAGAAGGCGGCCGACTTGCCGAAGACCTGCATCGTCACCCGGGGATGGTGGCCGTCCTCTAAGAGGATGTCCCGGGCCCGGGTGAAGTATTTGTCCGAATAGTAGCCCGCCCGCATCTTCTCGACGGGCAGATTGAAAATGGCGGGATCGAGCCGGGCGCGGCGGGTCATGGGG
>JABFSM010000154.1 GCA_013140635.1 Gemmatimonadales bacterium | reverse complement strand
GGCTGGTGCGGCGGGTTGAGGGTCCAATGATGGGTAACTACCGAGCTACCTGCGGCCGGTCAGCGCGGCCGCCGTTCGGCGACGATCGCTCCCGCCAGGTGCTCCCGGTCCGGCGTTATAGCCCAGAGCCAGGGGCCGTGGAACCGGGCCTGGGCGATATGCCGCGAGAACGGTTCCGTCTCCTCGAGCAGGGCGGCGATCCGGTAGGGATTCGTTCCGGTGAAGAAGTTCCCCGCCGCCACGAGCCGCGCCAGCGCCGGTTCCAGCTCGTCCGGGGGGAGGTGCGCAAGCCCCGGCGCCGACCTGGTCGAGACGAAGTCGGTCACCAGTACGAGGACTCCCCCGGGCCGCGTCAGGTGGACGAGGTCGCGAAGATGTTTGTCCCGCACGGCCAGCGATACCCGCGGCACCTCCTCCGGCGCGACACCGGCATCGGTGACCGCCTGCATGAGCTGGGTGAGCACCCCCAACGACACCGTCAGGTCGAACGGCTCCCCGGGCACGCCGCAGCGATGGGTGGCGAGCTGGCCGAGCCCCACGGTCAGGTCTACCGGCGCGTGCACCGTGCAGCGCGCTTTTGCGGCGGGATGGCGCTCCACCGCGGCGCGCACCGTCTCCCCATCCAGGTCGACCAGCGCCACGCGCTCATAACGGATGGCGAGTTCATCGAGCTCCACGTCATACAGGTGGCCGGCTCCGAGCAAGGCCACGCTCCCGCCGGCCGGCACCCCCCGAAGGACCTCCATGACGCGGGCCCGGTGCGGCGCCCAGCGGCTTCCGGCCGCCCGCGCCTGCCGGTTGCTCTCGCGAACTCGCGCCGTTAGCGGCGACCGATCCATACCATGCGCTCCATCCACTCTCCAGGAAAGGACAATGCTCATGCCCACGACTACACGCTTTGCCGAGCGAATCGGACGGGTCTTCCTCCCGGAGGCCGATCTGATCGACAGCTCCGAGGATTTTACCCCGAACCCCGAGGGCCCGCTGCCCGTTCCGGGAATACCTGGTTGGCCATTCGAACCTCGCTTGCCCTTCAAGTGGCCGCCGGCGATCGAACCGAACGTGCCGAGGATCTGCCTCACCAACCTCAAGGAAGGATGCTACTCACTCCGATTCACGCCGAAAGGCTCCACGATCCGCGCCACTCGGTATCGAGGGACGCTTCGAGTGGAGCGCCATGGCGGTAAGCTCCGATTCTCCGGCGATCTCTACACTCGCCGTCTCTTCGACGACCTGCTCCAGACCCGCGTATCTCTGGCGACCTACGGCCGGATGCTGGGAGGCGACGCCGCCGACGACTCGGACGACCCCGCCTTGGACGCCGGGGGGACGATCCCGATCTACTCGCGCGCGAGCTATCGCTCCTACCTCAAGGGAACCTCGGCGCGGCTGTTCAGCGTGGTATCGTTAGGGTCAAAATGCTCCTTCACGCTCAATTTCGACGAATTCGTCTATAACCACCCCGCCACCGGGTTCAGCGGCTCGTTCAACACGGCCCCGACCCGGTCGATACGATACGTGCTGCGACCCACCGGCACGGCAGACTCCTACTCCGGTGAAGCGTACCAAGGCCACACGCTGCTCGGAACGGTCGCCATCACCTGGCTCTCCCCATTCTTTCGGCGAGCGGCGTTGCAGCTCCACACGCTGGACGGCTTCGAGGCCCCACCCGCCGCGGTCGGTACCTCCACTTTCGCCTCCATCTTTGCCGATGCGGGGTGGGATGTGTCATTCGCCGATGGCGGCACGGTGGCCCTGCCGGCGGCCCTCGCGGCGGTCGACCCGTTGCTGTGCTGGTCGCACGCCAACCTCCACACGTTGATGAGTTCCGTTCCCGGGTACAACCCCGCCGATCTCGACAGCGTCTGGCGGGTGCACCTGGTCTCGGTGCCGGCGGAACTCGACTGCTCTCGGGGGGTGATGTTCGATTCCTCCCTCGGCGCCGACCCCAACTCGGTGCCGCGCGAAGGCTCGGCCACTTTCAGCCGCGACGGATATCCGTCGACGGATACGGTGCATTACGACACCGCGGCCGACCAGGAACAGCGGAACGTCCCCCGGGCATTCCTCCGTTCCGCCACCCACGAGGTGGGCCACGCCTTCAACCAGATCCACCAGGGCTTCGAGCTGGGCAGCGACAATTCCATCATGACGCCGACACCGAGCGTCGCGAACGTGCTCGGTACCGCCGGAACCTTTCCTGACGATATCAACCTCGGCTTCAACGACACGGTGAAGCGCCACCTCCGCCACCTGCCCGACCCGGCGGTGCGGCCCGGCGCCATGGATTTCTTCGGCAGCGCCATTTCCGCACCCGAAGCTTCGGACGTGGCGTGGCCCGACACGCTCGCGCTGGCGGTGACCTCGGCCTCCGACCAAGTTCACCTGGGAGAGCCGGTCGAGGTGACCTTCGAGCTCAAGAACACCGGCGAGGTGGCGGTTCCCGTTCCGGAGACGCTGGATCTCTCCTCGCTCACCGTCAGGATCAATGTCACGGAGCCGGGCGGGCGGATTACGTTCATGCGGCCCGCCAGAGTGGAGTCGTGCCCGAAGCTCGGGCTCCGCGAGCTGGCACCCGGCAAGTCGGTCAAGGGAAGCGCCACCGTATACTGGGGCCGCGACGGATTTGCCTTCGAGACTCCCGGACGCCACCTGTTGGAGGTGATCGTCCTCTGGGATGTGGGCGGGGTCCCGGTCGCCGCCTCCGGCACTCGCGACCTGTTCGTGAACTACCCGATCTCGAGAGCCGACAACGAGGTGGCCGCGCTGCTGCTCGATCCGGAGGTCGGTAAGGCGATCGCCAGCGGCCGCGCCTGGCTCTTCGAAGGCGCCGCCGCGCGGATCAAGAGGGCCGCCGGCATTTCGCGGAGCCATCCGGCCAACAAGGCGGTCGCCAAGGTGGCGGTGCTCCAAGCCCCTCGCCCGCCGAAGCGAAGCCGTAGCAACCGCAAAGCCGCCGGCCGGTCCCGCGGACGCAAGAAAGGATGATCGAGTGCAGAGTCGCCTCGTCGAGCTACCGGGTCCCTGTGTCGCCGCCGCTGCCGGCGGCGACATGGTCTGGTGCGTTGCGGGGGGGCGGCTGCTCGGCTTTGCCGAACAGGGAACCGGGCGGCTCGACGTTCCCCTCAAGGCGGGCGTAAGGCAACTGGCGGCGAGTGGGACCATGCTCGCCGCGGCGCTCGATTCCGGCGCGATCGGATGGTTCGACGGCGCCTCGGGCCGGATGACCGCCGAGCGGCGCGCGGGCGAGGCGCCGGAGGTGGTCG
>JABFSM010000259.1 GCA_013140635.1 Gemmatimonadales bacterium | reverse complement strand
CACCATTCCGACCTCGGCATTCCCCAAGCCGGCACCCCCGGCCCCCTCAACGCCATCACCGATGTCGCCGGCGTCGAGGTCGGAATGGTGACACTCATTTCCGGCGAGGGACGGCTCGACGTGGGCAAAGGCCCGGTCCGGACCGGAGTCACCGCGATCCTCCCCCGCGGAAAACGGGACGGCGGCACCCCGGTCTTTGCCGGATGGTTCGCGCTCAACGGCAACGGCGAAATGACCGGCACGACCTGGATCGAGGAATCGGGCGAGATGGGGGGCCCGGTCATGATCACCAACACGCTCGGCATCGGCGCGGTCCATCACGGCACCATCCAATGGGCGGTCCGCCACCACCCCGATTGGGACTGGGCCCTCCCCGTCGTCGCCGAAACGTGGGACGGTGGGCTCAACGATATCGCCGGCCAGCATGTCACCGCCGACCACGCGCTGCGGGCCATCGACGCCGCCCAGGGGGGCCGAGTGGCGGAAGGGAATGTCGGCGGCGGCACCGGCATGGTCTGCAACGAATTCAAAGGAGGAAGCGGCACCTCCTCCCGCCGAATCCGCGCCGCGGGGCACGACTACACCGTGGGGGTCTTCGTGCAGTGCAATTACGGCCGCCGCCCCCGTTTCGAAGTGGCCGGCGTTCCCGTGGGACAGGAGATCCCCGACCTCCTTCCCTGCAGAGCGCCGCTCGCCGACGGCCGTTACGGAAACTCAGAGCGTGAGGCGGCGCCCTGCGCCGCACCGGCGCGCAGCTCCGACGGCACGGAAGCGGCGTTTGGCGGGCGGGAAGGTTCCATCATCGTGGTGGTGGCCACCGACGCCCCCCTGCTCCCCCATCAGCTCAAGCGGGTGGCCCGGCGTGTATCGTTGGGCATCGGCCGGCTGGGCGGGATCGGCGGCAACTCCTCCGGCGATATCTTCCTGGCCTTCTCCACGGCGCGCGCGCCGGCCGATTCGGCCCGCGGCACCCGCGCCGCGAGCTTCCTGGCCAACGAGGAGATCAACCCCATCTTCGAGGCCACGATCGATGCTACGTCGGAGGCGATTCTCAACGCGATGCTCGCCGCCGACACGATGACCGGCGCCGATGGATACCGAGTCTACGCCCTGCCCCATGACCGATTGGTGGCGGCGCTCCGAAAGTACGGACGGATCCACTAGGGAGGACGCGATGCGCGATCCGAAGCTGGCCTTGGTGAAGCGCTACTTCAAGTCGATCTCGGAGGGGCTTCGGGACGACGCGATCGAGCGGTTCTTCACCCAGGACGTGGTGCAGGAGGAGTTCCCCAACCGGCTCCTTCCCCACGGCGCTCGGCGCGACCTTCAGGGAATGAAGGACGCCGCCGCGCGAGGCAAGGGAGTCATGGCCTCGCAGCGCCTCGAAGTCGTGAACGCCGTCTCGACCGGGGATCACCTGGCCATCGAGGCGAAATGGAGCGGCACACTCGCCATCTCGATTGCCCCCACGCTTCAGGCCGGCGATGAGATGCGGGCCCGCTTTGCCGTCTTCTTCGAGTTCCGCGATGGCAAGATCGCCGCGCAACGCAACTACGACTGCTTCGAGCCATGGTAAAGCGCCTCGGCCTGATCGGCGGCATCGCGCCCGCCTCGACGATCGACTACTATCGGCTCCTCATCGAGGAGCATCGCGCCCGCACCCCGGATGGCGCCTACCCCGACATCCTGATCAACAGCATCAATTTCCAGCGCTTCCTATCGCTCGTCACGGCAGACGACAGGAAAGGGATGGTCGAGTATCTCCTCACCGAGCTCGACCGGCTCGCCCGCGCCGGGGCCGACCTGGCGCTCTTCGCCTCCAATACGCCGCACCTGGTGTTCGACGAGATCGAACCCCGCTCACCCCTGCCGCTCGTGAGCATCGTCGAGGCGACCGGTGCGGCGGCGGCGGCCCAAGGGCTCAAACGGGTCGGTCTCCTAGGCACCGGCTTTACGATGGATGGCGGCTTCTATCCGAAGGTCTTCGCCCGATACGGTGTGGCGGTCGAGGTACCCGGAGTAGAGGATCGGGCATGGGTGCACGAACGGTACTTCGCCGAACTGGTCCACAACCAATATCTCCCCCAAACCCGCGCCGGGATGGTCGAGGTGATCGGCCGGATGCGGCAGAGCAGCGACATCGACGGCGTGATCCTCGGAGGGACCGAGCTCCCCCTCCTCCTTCGAGAGGGCGCGCCGATCGGCCTTCCACTACTCGACACCACCCGGTTGCACGTCGAGCGGGCGGTCGCTCGGCTCCTCGCCCTCGATACCTGACCATCCATGTGCATATGGTCGCCGCGCCGCCGGTCCGGCTCAAGACGAGGCCTACGCATGCGGTGAGCTTGCCGGGCGAGATGGCGCCCGGGGGCGACACCCCCGTCCTCGGTGACGGGCACGTACGTTAGGCGCCTGTGGCGGTGCGGTCAGCGGATGGTGGTGAAGCATCCCCCCGCCGAGCTTCTTGGCACCATACCCCGCAACCAACCCGCGCAGCAGTTTGCTCATGCGACCCCCTGTCCTTGCGAAGGGCCCACTCCCCTTGCGGCGATCTCCATTCCACCACAGTCTTTGAGAATGACTCTCCAGACCATGCGGTGGTTGCTCCTTGCCGGCCTCGCCGCCTGCGCACCCGCCGCACGCGGTCCTTCGGCGCCCGCCCCTAGGCCCGCCGCCACCGCTCTCCCCGACGACGGGGCCGCGCACGTCACCCTGCTCCACATCAACGACGTCTATGAAGTGACAGCGGTTGACGGCGGCAAGGCCGGCGGGCTCGCGCGGGTGGCGACCCTGCTCAAGCGACTCGAGGCGGCCAACCCCGCCACCCGCATGCTCTTGGGCGGCGACTTTCTCTCCCCCTCGGCGATCGGAACGGCGCGCGTCAACGGAGAACGCTTGGCCGGGCGCCAGATGATCGCGGTGCTCAATGCCGTGGGGCTCGACCTCGCGACCCTCGGCAACCATGAGTTCGACCTCTCTTTTCCGGAGCTCGGCCGCCGGATCGCCGAGTCGACGTTCGGCTATGTCCTGAGCAACGTCACCGATTCGCTCGGGCGCCCTCATTTCGGCATTCCGCGGCACCGGATCCTCCGCCTCACCGACGGCCGAGGCCGTAGCGTTAGGCTCGGCGTGGTGGGCGCCGTGCTTGAGCAAGTCCGCAGACCAAACCTCCGATACCTCCCGCCCCTCGCCGCGCTGCGCGCGGAAATCGCCGCCATCAAGGACAGCGTCGACGCGATCGTCGCCCTGACCCATCTGATGCTGCGGCAGGACATCGAGCTCGCCGAGGAGCTGCCGGAGCTCGACCTGATCGTCGGAGGCCACGAGCACGAGAACTGGGCGCTTCGCCGCGGGGCACGATTGACCCCCATCGTCAAGGCCGATGCGAACGTGCGCACGGTGGCGATCATCGACGTTGCGGTGCGCCCGGGTGCCCGGCCGAAAGTCGAGTACCGCCTGATGGCGGTTACGGACTCGATCCCGGAGGATCCGGCGGTTGCGGCGGAAGCGAAGCGGTGGACCGATCTGGCCTATGAGGCCTTCCGCCAGGATGGCCTGGAGCCGGCTCGTGTCATCGCGACCCTCCCGATGGCGCTCGACGCGCGGGAAACGATCATTCGCAACCAGGAGAACGAGCTCACCCGCCTCCTCACCGGCGCCTGGATGGCCGAAGCGCGCGATGCCGAAGTGGCCCTCATCAACAGCGGCTCGGTCCGGCTCGACGACGTGATTCCCGCCGGCCCGATCACCGAGTACGATGTGATCCGGCTGCTGCCCTTCGGCGGTAAGGCGGTCATGGTCGAGATGTCCGGTGCGCTGCTCCGACGGGTGCTCGAGCAGGGCGACATCAATCGGGGCATCGGCGGCTTTCTGCTCAAGGCCAGTGCCGATATGGGGCCGATGGGATGGCGGGTCGGATCGACGCCACTCGACACGCTGAGATCCTACCGTGTGGTGACGACCGACTTCCTGGTTTCCGGCGGCGAACAGAATCTCGGCTACCTCAACGACCGCAACCCGGGCCTCCGTCTCATTCGCACCCTCCGGGACGTGCGCTTGATCGCTATCGATGAGCTGAAGCGCCGGTTCGGCCGCTGAGATGAATACCCCCTCGCTCCCCGGGGTTCTCTTTCTCCTCTATATACTGCTCTTCTTGCCGTTCCTCGCGGTCAGGAGCGCTCGGCAAATGCGCGCGATGCGGGCCGGAGCTCCCGGCGCGCCGCCCTGGCCCAAGCAAGAGCAGATCCTGGCGTCGTCGCTCTTCATGCTGGTGGCGCTCTTCGTCGTGGCGTGGCTTGCCGGGCGAGAGGTCCGCTACAGCTTCTTTGCGGTACCTCATCTCCACCTCGAGGATCTTCTCGCCGGACTCGCGGCGCTCGTCATCTCCCTGGCCCTCTCGGCGCTCAATCGCGCAATTCGGTCCGAAGGGGAACGCCGCGACATGATGGTGCATGCTCTTGCCCCGCGCACCCGACGGCAATGGCGGCTCTACACGGCCACCGCTCTTGCCGCCGGTATTGCGGAGGAAGCGGCGTACCGCGGCATCGGGATGGCGGTGCTCTGGTGGGTCTTTGGGAATTGGTACGTTGCGGCGTTGATCTGCGCGGCCGCTTTCGCCGCGGCGCATGCGATGCAAGGATGGAAGAGCGGCGTCACCGTATTCTTGATGGCGCTCCTGATGCATGGGCTCGTGGAGTACACCGACACCCTGGTGATCGCGATGGTGGTCCACGCGATCTACGACATGCTGGCCGGGTGGATGCTGGCGCGAGAGGAGGACAATCCTCAAGTCCCGGCATCATCGTCCGATACTGGCTAGGGTCTATTCTCCCTGGGCGGGTGGCGGTGCTGGCTCTTGTAGGACTCCTCGTCGTACTGGTCGCGGTGCTCGGCGGCTTCGCAATGGCCGGCGGGCCCTTTGGGGTGCTGCTCGCCTGGTCCGAATGGGTGGTCATCTGCGGCACCGCACTGGGCACGCTCCTGGTCTCCACGCCTATGCCGGTCATCAAGGCCCTGGCGGGGAAGCTCGGCCAGCTCATCAAGGCCAGCCCCTATACCCACGCCCTCTACCTCGACACCCTCAAGCTCCAGTACGAGCTCTACCAATTGGCCCGGAAGGACGGGCTGATCGCGATCGAGTCCCACATCGAACGGCCGGCGGAGAGCGCCGTCTTCAAGAAGTACCCCTCACTTGGGGGGCATGAGGAGGTCACCGCGTCACTTTGCGATGCCCTCCGTATCGTGTTGGTCGGCAGCGTCCCGCCCCACGACCTCGAGGCGATGCTCGACGCCGAGATCGATGTTCACCATGAGGAAGACGCCCGCCCGATCCAGACCCTGCAGCGCGTAAGCGATTCACTGCCGGGGATCGGGATCGTGGCCGCGGTGCTCGGCATCGTGGTCACCATGCAGAGCCTTGCCGGGCCGATCGAAGAGATCGGCCACCACGTCGCGTCCGCACTGGTGGGCACCTTTCTCGGAGTTCTCCTCGCGTACGGGTTCGTGTCGCCCATTGCCTCAAACCTCGAAGCCCGAAACGCGGAGGCCACCAGGCTCTACCACGTGATGAAGGCGGGGGTGGTGGCATTCGCGAAAGGATTCCCTCCCATCATGGCGGTGGAGTTTGCGCGGAAGGCGATCGGCGCCCACGACCGGCCGAGCTTCCTGGAAATGGAGACGGCCTGCAAGGGAACCCGGGCCAAGGGTAGCGCGTAATGAAGACCGTGCGTGAGAAGCCGATCATCGTGATCCGCCGCCCCAAGCGGGGCCACGGAGGTCACCACGGCGGGGCATGGAAGGTCGCATTTGCCGACTTCATGACCGCCATGATGGCGCTCTTCCTGGTGCTCTGGCTGGTATCACAAAGCTCCGATGTTCGCGCCGCCATTGCCGGGTATTTCCAGGATCCGATGGGGCGCGCCCACGAATTCGGAAACTCGGTCTTCAAGGGCGATGGGGCGCAGGCCGCCTTACGCCGTCAGATCACCCAGCGAGACCTGGTCGACGCCAGGCGCGATCGCCTAAGCCAGCTTGGCGAGGAGATCGAACGCTCGCTTCCAGAAACGTTGGGTGACGCCGGCCTCGCCTCTCATGTAGTGGTCGAACTGGTCGACGAGGGACTGCGGATTTCGCTCGTGGAAGACTCCGCCGACGTGTTCTTCGCGTCGGGAAGCGCGCGCCCGCTACCCGTCACCGAGCGGCTCCTCGCGGCGCTTGGCAAAACGCTCGCTACGGTGTCGTATCCGATCGCGGTCGAGGGACACACCGACGCCCAGCCCTTCCTCTCCCAGGGCGGCACCTACACCAATTGGGAGCTGAGCGCCGACCGCGCCAACGCGGCCCGCCGGCTCCTGGTCAACGGCGGCCTCCCGGACCCCCGCCTTTCGGGGGTCCGCGGACTGGGTGACCGGCAACCGCGGGTGGCGGATCCATTCGCGCCCCAAAACCGCCGGGTGACGATCCTGCTCCAGTTGCCGGCGCCGCCGGACGACTCCGGCCCCCTGGCGCCATGACCGCCACCGACCGGATCCTCCTCGTTTCCGGCGACCCCCAGGCGCTGGACGGGCCGACGATCGCTCGGCTCGAGCAATCGGGATTCGAGGTCACGCGAGCCGGGGAACGCGACGACCCGTTACGGCTGGCCGAAACGCAGCCCACCTGCCTGATCATTCTCGACGGGCGAGAGCGCCACGACGGCGGGGCTCTGCTCCGGCGCCTCAAAGCTGGTGAGCGTACCGGAGAAATACCGGTCCTGCTCCTTCTCGACCCGGAGCCCTCCAACGCCGATGCCTGGGCGGCCGGCGCGGAGGGGATTCTCCGAACACCAGCCGGCGGTGAAGCGCTGGTGACGCTGGCCCGCTTGCTCATTGTGGCGCATCGGCAGAAGAGCGCTCAGCGAGCCGAACGCGAACGTTTGGAAACGAGCATCCAGCGACTCCTCGACCTTGTCATCGAGCTCGGCGAGGCCGCATTGCCAGGGTTCCGAGCGCGGAGTGAAATCGCGGCGAGCATAGCGGCACGCATCGCGAGTCAATTCGACATTCCCAACGAGCTTCACGCAGACCTGCTCACGGCCGCGCGTCTCCATGCCATCGGCCGTTGCCTCGTTGGCGACGGCCACGATCCCGATGCCGGTCCATGGCGGTGGGCTGTGGCCTCAGCCCGTGAGCTCCATGGCATTCCGCAGCTCGAAGTGGTCGGCGACCTGGTGCAGAGCAGCGCGGAGCATTGGGACGGGAGCGGGCGTCCGGATGGACGGCAGCGCGGGCAGATTCCGTTGCGGTCACGGATTCTCCGAATTACGGTGGATCTGCTCAACCTTGCCGACACCCTTCCGGCGGGAAACCGCGACCGTCAGCTCAAGGAGGCGTTTCGGCTGCTTGAACCGCATGTCGGCACCTGGTACGACCCCGCGGTGGCGGCGGCGCTGGCTATTGTCGTGGCCGACATGGATGGCGAGATGAACGGGACGGAGTGGATTGCTGCCGATCGGTTGGAACCGGGAATGACGCTGGAACAGGACCTCACGACTGCGTCAGGAGCCAAACTGCTGTCGCGGGGCAGTGTCATTACTTCCGCCTCGCTGGCAACGATCATCCGCCGCCATCTTGCCGATCCGATCGTGCATTCGGTGCGAGTCCGGCGCCTCGGGCGGTAGCGGGAAGCTGAGCCAGCGGCGCCACCGACGCCGCCCACGACGCGGTGCCGGGCGCGAGAGCGTCCCGATTGGCCGTCGCCACCGCTTCGACAAGCTCTTCCCGAAGAATCGACACGGCGAGCGGCGCATCGATACCCAGGCGCACACCGCCGCGGTCACTCGACAGCACCACGATGCGGATGCCGCCGCCGAGCTGGAGCGCTTCGCCAGGCCGCCGGTTGAGAACCAGCATCGTCAGACCATGTGGAGGATGTCGTCCATCATCTCGTTCGCCGCCTGCACCAGCCGGGTCGCGGCGATGTAAGCCTGCTGCTGTCCGATCAGCGCCACCATTTCTTCGTCGATAGAAACCCCGGTCGCCGCGGCTCGGCGCGCCTCGGCGTTGGTCACGAGCACTCCGGCCGCCTCAGCTTCCTGCGACGCATCGCGAGCCATACTGCCGACTCCGCCGACCAGCCCAACGTAGAACTCTCCCGCCGTGGCTCCCAGCGCCGCAACGAGCTTTGTCCGAAGCATGCCGACCTGAAGAGCCACCGCTCCATCTCCCGGCGCGGAGGTAGCGCCGGCGGCAATGGCGGCGGGTGAGGCGGCAACCGGCGCGGCGAGTGCCATAGCCGACGCCGTCAGGCCGGTGGGATCGAAGAAGTCGGTTCCCGTTGCGCCACCCGGCGTCGTGCCGGTTTGATGCAGCGCATTCACCTCGGTCACGATCGCCGCCACCAAACGGTCGAGGTCGGCGCGAACGGCGGGGACACCGTCGGAGGTCATTTCCGAGAGGGCGGCGATGCTGCCGCCGCCCGGGTTGATGACCCCCGCCACGCCGATGATCGCTACGCCAAAGCCTCCGCCGGGAATCCCCACGACTTCGAGATTCTGCGCCCTGGCCCCGTCCACCAATAGCGTGTCGCCGGTTAGCACCCCGACCGTGCCGTCAGTCCGCTCCAGAACCCGCACCTGCATCAGGTTCCCGAGCTGGTCGATAAGCTGGTTGCGTTGGTCCTCGAGGTCCGGCGCGGTATGGAAGGGACCGCCCGCGCTCAAGATGCGCTGGTTGAGCCGCGCTATTTCGTCCGCGAGGCCGTTGACGGAGGCGACTTCACCCCGAAGCTGGGTGGCGGCGTCGGCGCTGATCTGCTGGAGCCGGGCGTCGGTCTGCTGAAAACGCCGGGCCAACGCCTGCCCCGCCTGCTGCACCTGCACGCGAGCCGCCGCGCTCGAGGGGGTGTTGGCGAGATCGGCCCACGCATCGTAGAGCCCGTCGAGCATGGCGCCGAGGCCGGTATCGGACGGCTCGCCGAAGACATCTTCGACGCGGGTAAGGAGGTCGTGCAGCGTCCCCGCTTGACCGCGGACGCCGCTTTCTCGGCGGTACGCCGCGTCGAGGAGGCTGTCTCGATTGGCGAAGACCCCGTTGTCGGTGACCCCCAGGCCGATCAGGCCTTGCGGCGTCCGGAACGGGGTGGCCGCCACGAGTTCGAGCCGCTGCCTGGTGTACCCGGGCGTGCTCGCGTTCGCCACGTTATGGCTGGTGACGCCGAGCGCGCGCTGATGGGTGACCAGCGCGGTGCGGGCGATGCTCAGAATGCTGGCAAGGGACATGGTCAGCCGGTGCGGTTGAAGAGAATCCCGGACCCCACCACATCGGGCGGCGCGCCGGCAGGGCCGTAAGCCGTCGACGGGCCGGCGGTGGCGGCGAGCATGCTGCGGAGATACGCCTCGCCGGACAGCACGGCTCGGCGCAGCACCGTTTGGGTCACCGCCAAATCACGGATCACGCGCTCGGCGCGTGCCTGCAATTCCCGCCGCGCGCTCTTCAAGACCGGGTTCGAACCGAGAATCGACTCCACCAGCGCCAGGCGTCCATCGACGACCCCGGTCAACGCTTCGACCAGCGCCACTCGACGGCGGCGCGCTTCCGAGAGCGTAAAGAGAACGCGCGACACCGCGTGAGTCGCCGCTTCCACCGCACCGGCATCGTCCGCGGCCACACCGGCGCGCTGTTTCGCCAGCAGGTCGCAGAGGTCTCCCAGCACCCGGCCTTCGAAGGCGATGGCGGCGAGCAGGTCCTCCGGAGAGCAGCCCCGCTTTTCGGTCATCGCGGGGCCCCCTCTTCCGGAGGGAGGAGCCGGCTGAGTTGCCGATAGAGGGTTTCGCCGATGCCGCGCTCGTTTCGCGCCGCCGCCGAACCGGCCAGCCGCTCATCGAGCATAGCGGTGAACATCTTCTCCGCGTCGGAGCGCGGCATGAATCCCCCTTCCGGCACGGTCTCGCGCATCACCTGCATGAGTTGGGTCAGGAACACCGCCTCGAGCTGATGAGCCGCCTGCCGGAGCTTGGCGTGGGCATCCGCGGCGGGGGCGCCGAGCCGGGCGGCGGGACCGACGCCGCTCATCGGGTAATCACCGTGGCGCGAATGGCCCCAGCCGTACGAAGGGCGTCGAAGACCGCCGCGATTTCGCTCGGCTGAGCGCCCAGGGCATGAAGGCCGGCCGCCACATCTTGAACCGTCGCGCCGGTCCCCAGCGCGATGACGCCTGGAACAGCGGCGGTCGTATCCGCCTGGCCCGCGTGGATTCGAACGGTGATGCCCCGAAGCGAAACGACGGAGGGCCCGACCCGGACATCTCCGCCGGCCGCGATCACGCCGCTCCGCGCATCGATGACGATGCGCGACTCCGCTAAGACATCGACCGGCAAGGTGTCCACCGCCGCGAGGAACGATTGGACATTATCGGCAGCAGGGGCCTTGGGCTTGAGGGTTATCGATCCGGGGTCATCCACTTGGGCGGTGCTATCCCCAAAAGCCACTTGAATTGCCCCGGCAATGCGGACCGCCAGACCCAGATTGGGCTGGCGGAGCAGCAACTTGATCGACGCCGGCCGGGCTGGTAGCGGCAGGGCGACTTCCAGAATGCCGGCGTCAGGGAGCCGTCCGCCGCCGGCTCGCGGGGCACGGCGTCCGGAATTTCGATCGTCCCCCGCGATGACCAGAGTGCCCTGAGCGGTGGCGACCGCGGCGCCGTCGGGATCGGCCACCAGCGGGGTGATCCAGAGAGTGCCGCCGTTGAGCGAGGTGGCGTCGCCGAGGGAGGAGACTTGCACGTCGAATCGGCCACCGGGGCGAAGGAATGGCGAGAATTCCGCGGTGACGACCACCGCCGCCACGTTGCGCAGCCGCAACCGGTCGGGAGGCACTTCGACATTGAAGCGCCGCAGGAGGTTGGCGACCGACCGGACCGTGTGGGTGGCGCCGGTCTGGATGCCGAGGCTGCGATCGCCGGTTCCGTCGAGGCCGACCACGAGCCCGTATCCGACCAGCCGCACGGGCACCTCTCCCTCGTGCGTGGTGACCTCGCCGATACGCGTTTGGGCTCGGACGGAAGGCGCGGCCGCCAGAACGAGCGCCACCGCCAGGCCGGCCGAGCTCAGAATCCTCACGGCCAGAGCATCCCCAGGATCTTGCCGAAGATTCCCGACTTGGGGCCGATCGACTTGCCCTTGTAGGTGATGACCGCATCGGCGATTCGCGAGGAGAGGAGCGTGTTGGACGACGACACATCCTCCGCCCGCACTCGCCCCTGAAGGACGATCTCCTGATTGCGCCCATCGACCGCCACCGTCCGGCGCCCCTCGATCCGCGCGATTCCGCCCGCTTCGACGGCCAGCACTCTAACGCTCAGGACCGTGGAGAGATCCTGGCGGCGGTCGGCCTCGCCATGATTGTCGGACTTCCCTTGGTACCCAATGCCAAAGCCTTTGGGGGTGAACGTCTGGGTCGGCGAAGTGGTGATGCTGAGATCTCCCCCTTGCTGGCGCGAGGCATTGGCGCGCTTGGCATCCCGTTCGCTCGCGCTGACCCGCTCGTCGACGATCACGGTGAGAATATCGCCGGCCCGGAGAGACCGCCGGTCGGAGAGCCAAGACGCGCGCGCCGGTAGCACCGGCGGGGGCGCCGCGCTATCCGTCGCGGCGGCGGGAGTAGGTGTCTGGGCGTGCGCGGCGGCGGCGGCACACACAAACCCCGCGATCAGTCCAACGGCCTTCATGGCGTTCCTCCTCCAATGCGGGCCTCACCCGGACCGACGACGGCGCCCACCAGGCGCGCGCGCGCAGGCCCGAGCGCCCGGACAACAGAGCCTAACGCAGCATCGTGCAACGCCGTGGCGCTCACCTCCACCTCCACCGTCGCGTGGCGCCAGACAACGCGCACCGGGGCGCCGGCGTGCACCAGAGTGGGCGGCGCCACCATCGGCGGCA
>JABFSM010000336.1 GCA_013140635.1 Gemmatimonadales bacterium | reverse complement strand
GTGCGCCGGCGACTTCGGAGCGACGCCCTGCCGAGCGCGCTCGACGCCGTCGCTCGGCTGACCCGGCAACTGGAAAGGCAGACGCACCGATGACAGCTCTGATCTTGGCCATCGACGGCATGAGCTGCGGCCATTGTCTCAACGCGGTGAACCAGGCCCTCTCCGCGGTACCGGGGGTCTCGCTCACCAGCTTGCGGATGGGCCGGGCCGAATTGCGGTACGATCCCGCGCTCACCGACGAAGCCCGGATCGCGGCGGCGGTAGAGCGGGCCGGCTACCGGGCGACGCCGCTGCAAGAGCGTTAGGCTAGCCCGGCGCGGCGGCGGCGGTGTCTTTGGCCAGCGCCTTCACCGCCGAGAGGACGATGGCGCCCCCCAGGATCGCGGCGAGAGGCAGCACCAGAATGGCGCGCTCGATCCCGAAGCGGTCGGAGAGGGAGCCGACCAGCGGGAAGGCGATCGCGTCGCCGGCCAAGTGGATGAACATCAGATACGCGCCGGTCACGGTCGTCGCAATCCGGGGCGGCGTTACGTCGAAGATCACCGCGGTGAGGGGGCCGTTGTACCAGGTGAGGAAGAAGAAGGCCCCGCAAAAGACCGGGATGAAGACCTGCATGTCGCGAATGTAGAGCAGCCAGACCAGCAGCGGCGCCCCCACGAAAAAGCCGATCGCGGTGGTCACCAGCTTGGCGCCGGGAATCCTGGTGCGGAGCCAGTCGGCCACCACTCCGCCGGCCACCGTTCCCGCAATGCCCGCCGCCAGCCCGTACGTGCCGAGGAGGAGTGCCGCCCGGGCGGGGGTGAGGGCGAGTTCTCTCGAAATGAAGGTCGGCGCCCATCCGACCAGCCCGTTCATCCCGAACGAAATGAATGCGCCGCCGATGAAGACCGCGACCAAGGTCCTGGTTCTGAGAATGCGCCGCCAGATGCCGGCCAGGTCGTTGAAAACCGCGAGTAGTGCGTCCGCCCCCTGGCGCGCGGGAGACTTGGGCCGGGTCGGATCCTTGAGCCGGAGGATGAGCGCCGCGAGGAGAAAGCCGGGAAGGCCGATGACCAGGAACGCCACCCGCCAGCCATAACGGTGCTCGATCTGCCCCGCAAGGAGGATGCCGAGCACGCCGCCGACCGCCAGCCCGGCCATGAAAATGCTCATCGCCGTGCTGCGCCGCCGCCCGGGGAAATAATCCGCCACCAGGGCGGCGGAGGCGGTCGCCGCCGCGGCGCCACCCAGCCCGACCATCGCGCGGGTAAAGAGGAGCCAGCCGAAATCGTCGACGAGCCCCGAGAGAGAGGTGGCCAGACTCCAGAGCGCCACGCCGCCGGCGATGACCACCCGCCGGGATCCGATGTCGCCCATGACCCCGGCCGGGAGGGAGGCGACCGAGAAGACCAAGACGTACGCCGAACCGAGCCATCCGAGGTGGGCGTCGGTCAGGTTGAGATCGCGCTTGACCGGATCGAAGAGCGCGAAGATCGCGTTTCGGGTCAGGTAATTGAGAAGATTGATGGCGGTGAGGAGCCACAACGCGTAGTTCGCGTACCCTTTGGTAATCCCCACCGCGCTCGGGTACTCGGCGGTCGAGGTCTCCTGGTGTGAACCGGTCATTCGGCGATGCGCCACTGCGCCGTGTGCGCGCGTTCGTCGCGGAAGGCGAGCGCGGCCCGGTACTCCGCCACCAGCCGCTGCATCATCGCCTCACGCTTTCCCATGAGGCGCTTGAGCGGGCGCGGCTCCCGTCGCGCCTTGGCATAGGCGGTGAGCAGCGGCAGCGACACCGTGTTGTCCATATAGCAGACCACCGTGCCGGGAAGCATGTCGGGATCGATCTTTCCCCAGCTCACCGCCTCGCCCGGCGTGGCGCCGGACAGACCACCGGTGTCGGGGCGGGCGTCGGTCAGTTGCAGGAAGAAGTCATGTCCCCGTTCGTCGATGCCGAGCACTTCCTGAATCTGCGGTTCGGTCTGCAGCAGGAAATTCTTGGGGCTCCCTCCGCCCACGATCAGCGCGCCGCTCTTGCCGCCGGTGCGTTTGGCCTCGAGTACGATGGCCGCCGTTTCGTTTACGTCGGCGCTCACGTCGAACTGCAACTTGCCGCCGGCCAGCGCCAGCTCCGCCACATTCATCCCGATCGAGCTGTCGCCGGGTGAACTGGTGTAGATCGGAACCTCGAGTTCATGCGCCACCGCCAGGAGCGAGCGCCGGCTCAAACCCAGCGCCTTTTCCCGCTCTCGGACGTAGCCGCCGAGCAGATAGTGATACTCCGCCGAGCTCATCGAGCGCTGGAACTCGTCGCGCGCCGACACTTCCCGTACAAAGGCGTCGGTCGACAGGAGCACGTCATAGTCGAAGAAGATGTCGTAGATCCGCACCACGCCTTTGTCGCGAAGCTCCACATCGTTCGCGAACGGGGTGCCCTGGTGCAGCGCGAGCCCCAGTCCGAAATGGGCATCGTGATAGAGATTGGCGCCGGTGGAAATGATCCAGTCCACGAATCCCGCCTCGAGGAGCGGAACGATCGTGCTCATGCCGAGCCCTGCCGGGGTCATGGCGCCGGTCAGGCTCATGCCGACCGTCACCTCGGGGGCGAGCATCCGCTCGGTGAAGAGGACGCACCCTTCGCGCAAACGGCCGGCATTGTAAGCCAGAAAGGCGTTGTCGATCAGATCGGCGACCGTCTCCGTGCCGGTGATGGCGACAGGGTCGATCCGTCGACCGCGGAGGAAATCTGCCGAGGGGCGCGATGCCATGGTGGAAACTCGAGCGTTGGTGGAAAGGGGTCAGCGCCCCTCGGTGTGCCAGCTCTTCTGTTGCGCGCGCGCGTTGATGATGATCTGGGCCGCTTCCGCCGGTTCGTCGGTGACCTGGAAGAGGGAGAGATCCTTGGGCGAGATCTTTCCCTCGCGGGCCACCATCTGTTCGAGCCAAGCCACGAGCGGGCTCCAGTACGCGGTCCCGAAGAGCACCACCGGATGAATGGACATCTTGCCGGTCTGCATGAGCGTGAGGTACTCAAACAGCTCGTCCATCGTGCCGTAGCCGCCGGGGAAGGCGATCACCGCGCGGGAGTACCGCGCCAGCATCATCTTCCGCACGAAGAAGAACCGGAAGAAGACGCTCCGCCTGACCCACGGATTCGTCCCCTGCTCGTGGGGGAGCTCGATGTTGACGCCCACCGAAAGGCCACCGCCCTCCACGGCACCTTTGTTGGCGGCCTCCATGATTCCCGGTCCGCCGCCGGTGATGATCGGGAACCCCTCCTTGGCCAGGAGGCGTGCCGTTTCGGTGGCCGCCAGGTAGTGGGCATCATCGGCCGCCGTTCGCGCCGAGCCGATGAAGGTCACCCCATTGGTGATATCGCCGAGGCGTTCGAACCCCTCGACGAATTCCCCCATGATCCGGAGCACCCGCCAAGGGTCGCTCTTGCGGACATCCTCGATCCGCTCGGAACCGGGCGCCCCGCCTAGGAGGACTTCGTCTTCGGTGGGTCCGGCGGGCGGATCGCTGTGGAAGAGTGGACGTTCGGTCACGGGGGGGAATATAGCGTCGCGGGGCGTATATTTCGGGCTGCTATGTCGCCCCAATCCTGGACCGCACTGACCTTCCGCCTTGCCGGCCGGGCGCTGATCGATCCCCGCCTGGCGGTGGATCTGCTCCGCACGGCATGGGCGTTCCGGCGGCGATTCTGGTGGCGGCAGATTCCCTTCCTCCCCCTCCCCGACCGGACCTACCTCCGCTGGCGGATGTACACCGCCTATGGGGATGAGTCCGCAGTTCCGCCGGTGCGGGACGTGATCAGTTTTGCCCGATGGCGTCGGGAGACGATGGGTTTGTGACACCACCCCCAACGCCCCAGGTCGTGATCGTGGGGGGCGGATTCGCGGGACTTTACCTCGCGAAGGGACTCGCCCGGGCCCCGGTGAGAGTCACGCTGGTGGATCGCAACAACCACCACCTCTTTCAGCCGATGCTCTACCAGGTGGCCACGGCGGCGCTCTCCGCGCCGGACATCTCCGCTCCCATTCGCTCGGTATTGCGGGACCAGGCCAACGCCGAGATTCTCCTCGGCGAGGTCCGCTCGGTGGACGTTGCGGCTCGGAGCGTGGCCCTCGACGACGGCACTGTCCTTCGCTACGACTATCTGGTGCTCGCGCCCGGCGCGCGCCATTCCTACTTCGGTCATCCGGAATGGGAGACGCTCGCCCCTGGGCTCAAGAACCTGGAGGATGCCGGCGAGGTGCGTCGGCGAATCCTCTTGGCCTTCGAGAAGGCGGAGCGGGAGCCAGATCCGGTGGTGCGGCAGCGGTATCTGACCTTCGTCGTGATCGGCGGCGGGCCGACCGGCGTCGAGGTGGCGGGCGCCATAGCGGAGGTGGCGCGCTTTGCGCTGCGTCGAGACTTCCGGCGTATCGATCCCCGCGATGCGACCGTCCTTCTCCTCGAAGGGGCCGACCGCCTCCTCTTGAGTTATCCCCCCTCTCTCTCCGACAGTGCCAAGCAGGTGCTCCGCCGGCTGGGCGTGGACGTCCGCACCCAGACCCTCGTCACGGCGATCGAGCCTGGCGTAGTCCACGCCGCCGGCTGGCGGATCCCGACCGACACGGTGATCTGGGCGGCGGGGAACGTCGCGAGCCCCCTCCTTCGGACCCTCGGCGTGCCGCTCGACAAGCAGGGCCGAGTCGTAGTCGGGTCCGACTGCTCCATCCCGGGGCACGGCGAGGTGCTCGTGTTAGGCGATGCCGCCGCCTACACTCACCAACCGGGATATCCCACCGTCCCCGCGGTCTGTCCCGCGGCAATCCAGGCGGGCAAGTACGCCGCCGACCTCATCCGCCGCGATTACCGGGGGCGGCCGCGGGTGCCGTTCCGCTACCGCGACAAAGGACAGCTCGCCGTGATCGGGCGGGCCCGCGCCGTCGCCGACCTGCACCGGCTCAAAGCGAGCGGCTTCTTCGCGTGGCTCCTCTGGGTCTTCGTCCACATCTTCTTCCTGATCGGATTCCGCAACCGGATCATCGTGATGTTCGAGTGGGCCTGGTCGTTCGTCACCTTCCAGCGCGGCGCCCGGGTGGTGACCGGGCAATGGGAGCCCGCGACCGGTCCGCAGCGAAGAGCGGGTAGCGAATAGCGCGCATCATGGTCACCGACCTCGCGGCCTATGCCGCTTCTCTCGGTTTCGTCGCGTGCGGCGTAGCCTCGCTCGAACCGAGCCGATATGGTGACGCCCTCGACGCCTGGCTCAAGGCGGGGTACGGTGGCACGATGCGCTATCTCCACCGGCGGGCCAGGAAGCGAAAGCACCCGGAGGAGATCGTTTCCGGCGCCACCGTCGCGGTGGTCGTGCTGGAGAACTATCTCCCCGCCGCGCCGCACCAAGGGCCGATCAAGGTGGCCAAGTACGCGCGCGGCGAGGACTACCACCGCGCCCTCATGAGGCGCCTCACGCTCTTGGCGGAATGGTTGCGTGCGCAGGGCGCGACGGTGGCGCACCCCTGGGCCGACGATGGTCCGGTGCCGGAACGGGAGTTGGCCGAGCGCGCTGGCCTCGGATGGATTGGAAAGAACGCGATGCTGATCCGTCCGGAGTCGGGGTCCTACTGCCTGATCGGTACGGTGTTCACCGACCTGCCGCTCGCTCCCGGACGGGCGGTCGACTTCGACCGGTGTGGGAGCTGTACCCGGTGCCTCGATGCCTGTCCGACCGAGGCGTTCGTCGGACCGCGGGTGCTTGACGCCACACGGTGTATCTCCTACCTGACGATCGAATCGCGGGCGCCTATTCCGGAGCCGCTCGCCGAGCGGCTCGACGGCTGGGGGTTCGGCTGCGATATCTGCAACGATGTGTGTCCCTGGAATCAGCGGTTTGCCGAGCCGACGGCGGTGGCCGCCTATCAGGAGCGCGGCGCCATCGGCATCAATGACCCGGAGTATTTCGAACGCATGACGCCGGAGGAGTTCACCCTACGCTTCGGCGATACCCCCCTCGAACGCCCAGGTCTGGCCGGTATGCGGCGGAACTGGGCGGCGGCCTCACGGAGCCTCCCTTTACGATGATTCGACATGTTCAGTCGTTTGCCATTTTCGTCAACGACCTCGACCGGGCCACGGCGTTCTATCGCGACGCCTTGGAGCTACCGATTAATAAGCAGGGGAGTTTCGGCCTCGAGCTCTTCCACGAGCCGCCGCATGTGGGCATTCACCCGGCGGTGCATCCCGACTCGAAGGCGCTCGTCGGGCGGCACACCGGGATCACCTTTCACGTGCCCGGCCTGCTTCATTTTTCGGGGACGCTGCACGACCGGGGGGTGAAGTTCCTGACCGAGCCGACCAAGATGTCGTGGGGCGTGATGGCGATGATCGCCGATCCGGAGGGGAACGTCTTTGCGCTTTGGGATGACGAGGTGCCGCCCGACGAGACCTAGTAGCGGGCGGCTTTGCGCTTCCGGCGGCGGGCGGCGGCGGACTTGAGCTTCTTCGCCTCGCTCGGCTTGAGATAGTGGCGCTTGCTGCGGAGATCCTTGAGGATCCCGGCCTTGATGACCTTCTTCTTGAAGGCCTTGAGCGCTCCATCCAGCCGATCGCCTTCGCCGATCGTGACTTCGATCATGTGCCCCTCTTTGGTGTGTTCGGGGCGGGCCTAAACCCGCCGACTAAGAGCCAGTAAGTGTAGCATTGGCAAGCGGTTTTCTCAACCCTGGGGCAGCCGGATGTCCCTAACCAAAGTCCTCGCCTTGGCGGCCTTCCTGGCCCCCTGTACGGCCATCGCCCAGGCCCGCCCATATATGGAAGTGCGGGGAACCTGGGTGCGGGCCGGAACCACCGAGAACCAATGGGATGCGTCCTCTCCCCGCTACGACCTGAGTTACGGCGGAGGGTACGGGGTCCATGCCTCGGCGGGAGTGGCGCTTCGGCGGTGGCGGATCGGGCTTGAGGCCGGGTTCCTTCGGGCGGACCCGCACCGGAGCTCCCCGGCTCCCGGAGTCTCGTTCGTCGCCTCCGACCGCTATCGGACCGTGCTGGCCGGCGTCTTTCACGAGCGTGCGATGGCGAAGCCGGTGTCGATCTTCGTCGGGGCAGGTGCGGGGCTCGTCGCGCGGAGAGCGCGCTTGGAGCAGGACGCGCCGGCGCCGTCCCGCTCGGGGAAAATCGAGAGCGAGTCGGCCGGAGTTTTCGGAGAGGTCGGCGCTTCGCTGCGCGTGGTGGAGCGGCTCGGCCTCACCGCGGCCTTTCGGATGCTGTCGCACAACGACGGCCGCGCTACGCGATCGAACAATGTGTGGATCGGAGTGCGGGTGCGCTGACGCCGCCGGTCCGCTTGACCGCTCCCCGCTCGCGGCGCGATCATTGCCTTCATGCCCCGAAGCGGCAATCGCCTCCCGTTCCTCGCTCTCGAGAGCCGCCGCCGCGCCGGCTTCCTCTTGGCTGGCGCCTGGCTCATCCCGGCGATCCTCTCTTCGGCTCAGCTTTACACCGTCTGGCAGCTGGCCGACCGGCCGGGATCGATCTGGCGCGCGCTCCTGATCCAGGCCCCCTGCTGGCTGGTGTACGCGCTCATCACTCCGTTGGTCCTCTGGCTCGAGCGCCGCTTCTCGCTCCGGCATCCTCCGCGAGGCCGGGCGATTCTCGTGCACCTCGCCCTGGCCATCCTCAGCGCGGCGATGTGGGCGGCGATGCAGCGCTTGATCGTGAGATCGGTCCTCATCGCCGCCGCGGCCCGCCCCTTCTCGGGAGGGGTCTTTCTCAACGCCTTCCTCTCTTGGCTCCCGATGGCCTTCCTAGCCTACGGGATGATCCTGGCGGTCGGGGTGGCGCTCGCCGCGAGCGAGGAGGCGCGGGAGCGCGAGCGCCGTGCCGGGGAGCTCACCCGGCAGCTCGCGGAGGCACGGTTGACCGCCCTCCGCGCGCAGATCCAGCCCCATTTCCTCTTCAACACTCTGAACGCCGTCTCGGCGCTCGCCGAGGAAGGGAACTCCCGCGCAGTAGCGCGCACGGTGGAGCTCCTCTCCGGGCTCCTCCGCGCTACGCTCCGCGACGACGCTCCCTCTGAGTATCGGGTGGAGGACGAGCTGCGTCTTGTCGAGCAGTATCTCGCGATCCAGCAGATCCGCCACGGAGACCGGCTCCGGATCACCATCGACGTGACGGAGGCGGTGCGCGCGGCCACGATCTCGTCGTTCGCCATCCAGCCGCTGGTAGAGAATGCGATCCGCCACGGGATCGGCCGCCGCATGGACGCGAGCTCGATCGAGATCACCGGCCGGATCGTCGGCGGCCGCATCGTGCTGGCCGTGAGCGATGACGGCGCGGGTCTTCCCGCCGAAGGTGGCGCGGCGGGAGGCGTCGGCCTAGCCAACGTGCGGAGCCGGCTCATCACGCTGTACGGTCCCTCCGCCGAGCTGCGGCTCGATGCCCGCCCCGCGGGAGGGGCGGTGGCCTCGATCTCTTTCCCGCTCGTCCCAGCGCCCGGCGTGTCGGAGGCATATGCCTGACATTCGCGCGCTGATCGTCGACGACGAGCCGCTGGCGCGGAAGAGCCTCCGCAACCGGCTCGCTCCCCACGCCGATGTCCGCGTGGTAGGGGAGTGCGGGAACGCGCGCGAGGCGCTCGAAGCGTTGGAGACCTTGGTTCCCGATCTCGTCTTCCTGGACGTCCAGATGCCGGAGGTCGGCGGGTTCGAGCTGATCGAGCGGTTCGGCCCGCAGCGAATGCCGGCGGTGGTGTTCGTCACCGCCTTCGACGATTTCGCGCTCCGCGCATTCGACGTGCGCGCGGTGGATTACCTCCTCAAGCCGATCTCCCCCAAGCGCTTCGACGAGGCGCTCGACCGGGTCCGGGCCGTGGTGCGCCGCTCCGAGGCAGCGGCGGTCTCCCAACGGCTCGCGGACCTCCTCTCCACTGAGCGTGAGGAACGTCCCACGGAGCGGGCCGTTGGCAGTTCCAAAGCGCGGATAGTTCTCCACCGGCCGGATGGGGTCGTGGTGCTGCACGCGGAGGACATCGACTGGATCCGGGCGGCAGACTATTGCGCGGCGGTCCACGCTGGGGGGAAGCGGTACGTCGTCCGCGAGTCACTAGCCTCGTTGGCGGCGCGGTTCGAAGGGGCGGGGCTCTTCCGCGTTCACCGATCGGCGATGGTGAACGTCAGCCGGGTGCAGAGTCTCGCTACAGCCGCTGACGGCGAGCCGCTGCTCGTGTTGCGGGATGGAACCAAGATCCCGATCAGCCGGCGGAGGCGCCAGCAACTCGTCGAAAGGCTGCGCGGGGACGCTCCGTAACGAGGGGTACCCGGTAGGCCATTGGCTGCGAACGGCGCGCATTCCCTGCGCTGCCAAGTCCACCGGCGGCGATTCGATTGCCCCCGTCGAATCAGTCGTGCTAACCTGCCGTGCACCGATTCCGGAAACGGCATAGATGCTTTTGATGGCCCGCCGCACGTACACCGCCGCGCTCCTCTGTCTTGTCGGCACAAATGCCGCGCCGAGAACTGCTCGAGCCCCGGACCTTCTGATTCGGGTCGGCCCGAACGTTCTCCTCACTCGCAATGAGAGCGCCCCCCGTGCCGAGACGACCATTGCGGCGAGCGCCACCGATGCCGGGCGGCTGGTCGCTGCCGCCGTGACGAACGACGTCGCCGAAACGGGGTCCGAGATATACACAAGCTCCGACGGCGGCCACCTGTGGCAACGCCTGCTGCTTCCTTCGGGAGGATGGACGGCCGGGGCCGATCCCCAAGTGGCGTTCGATCTCGACGGACGCGCGTACTTCGCTCGGTTGGCACGAAAGACCGATCCGAACGCCGGGCGCGGGCCGGCGGCGACGCATGTGTATCGCTCGATCGACGGGGGGGGATCGTGGAGCGACCCCGTCGCGTTGGCGCCGCCTGCCGGGTCAGCATCCTTCGATCGCCCGGTATTGGTCGTCGATCAATCGTCGTCGCGCTTTCGCGGACGGGTATATGTCGTGGTCCGGGCGGGTGATGCGCTCGCCCTCACCGCCTATCGCTCCACGGACGGTGCGGTCTCGTTTTCGGCCCCCGTCCCCGCCGTACCGAACGAGCCTGCGATGGTTTTCGGGGCCGTGGTGCTGGGCGACGGTACCCTCCTCGTGCCCTACCTGGTGGTGGCCGCGGACCCTGCCTTGCGTGCCGTGCGGTCGTCGGACGGCGGGGAGAGCTTTTCTGCGCCGATGACGATTGCCGGGGGCGAAGCGCGCCACGACTCCGCCGTCGCCCGCCGCACCGCGGCCGGCGTCCTCTCCGTCGCCGGCATGCCCTCGGTCGCGGCGGGGCGCGAGCCCGGCACCGGCCGCGACGTCGTGTATGTACTGCGGATGACCGAACGGAGCGGCCGCGCACGTATCGTGATGTATCGGTCCACGGACCGCGGCGCGACCTGGTCGGAGCCTCGAGAGATCGCTCCTCACGAGCGGGGATTCCAGTATCAGCCGTCGGTCGCGGTCAACGCGGCGGGAGTCGTCGCGATCACATGGCTCGATACGCGGGATGCAACGACCGAGTGGACCCAGCGTTTGTACGTCACGGCCTCGACGGACGGAGGCCGCACCTTCTTGCCCGCGAAGGCGGTGTCGTCGGTGGCCTCGTCGCCGCTCGCCTCCGGAAATCTTGCACCGATACCGGCGTTCGTGACCACGGTGCCGGGCCGGGGCCGGCTGGCCGGCACGGGAACCCTCGGCCGGTTCATGACGGGAGGCGATTACTTCGGCCTCACCGCCGGTCTCGACGGGGCCTTTCATCCGATCTGGGCCGATTCGCGGACGGGTTCCTACTTGCCTTGGACGGCACGGATCGAAGTGGCGACTGTCGGCGCGCCGAGCCGGCTGGCCGGGGGCGGGGTACCATCGGCCGTCAAGGGCGTCGGCATGGTGGTGGATCGTTCCGTATGGGATCCGGAGCGTGCCGTCACGACGGTTTGGGTGCGGTTGCACAATCTCTCGCGCGACACGATACACGGGCCGATCACCGTGGTGCTGCTGGCGCCCGATCCGCGCCTGTCGGCGGCGGAGGTACTGAACAGCGCCAACCGGATCTCCGGGGCCGACGCGGTGTTCGACTATTCCGGCGCGCTGGGCGATTTCGGGATGCTGATTCCCGGAGGGGTCACCGAAGCGATTCCGTGGGAGGTCCGATCCCCGGGCCCGCGGCCCCGCTTTTTTCTCGAAGCCGAAGTACGCGGCGTCGTCAGACGTTGACGCGAGCGGCCGCTTCTCATTCACTCTTTGATCCGAGCCGAATCCATGCACGAGCCGTCGAACGAACCGCCGCACCCCGTCCTGACCCGGCGGCATTTCTTGACCGACGCGACAGCGGCGGCCGCGGCGCTTTATGGAGTTGCCGCGCTCAGCCCCGGGGCCGCGCCTGCGGCTGCGCAGGTATCGGGCCCCCAAGCCAAGCCAAAGTGGGACATGTCATGGGTCGAACGGCTCACCTCTCCTCACCGCGCCGTCTTCGACAGCCCGGAGATTGCCGGCGGTGACGCCCTCGGCCACGTGATGACCGTGCGCGGGGGATACAAGGAGGTCTACGGCCCCGACACCGATTTCCAGGCGGTGCTGGTGATGCGCGCCTCGGGGGTCCGGCTCGCCTTCAACGACACCCTGTGGCAGAAGTACAAGCTGAACGACCAGCTCAAGATTCCGGGAAACGGCAACCCGCACCTCTCGATGCTGGCGATGCTCCAGAACAACGGCGTCATCCTGCTCGCCTGCAACCTGGCGGCGACTTGGTACGCGCAGCAGATGGCGGTGCAGGCGGGGGCTGACGTGCGGGCCACAGTGGAGGAAGTGCGGATCAACCTCGCGCCGGGGGTGACCCTCATGCCGTCGGGGATCTTCGCCACGATTCGGGCGCAGGAGGCGGGCTGTCAGCTGCTCAAGTCGTCGTAGGTGCGCGGCGCAGCCCCTCCATCTCCCGTC
>JABFSM010000017.1 GCA_013140635.1 Gemmatimonadales bacterium | reverse complement strand
GTGCGGGCCGCCGCCGCCGGCAGGCCGCGCGCGGTCAGATCGCGAACGTACTCGTCGAGGAGCGACCGGAGCTCGGCGTCGGCGTCGGCCGCCGCCTCTTTCGGACGGCGAATCGCCAAGCGGAAGTGTTCGAGGAACCTCATCGCGCGGCGTCGAGGATCGTCTTCAGCGCCGCCACCGAGCTCTTCAGCGCGGCCGTCTCGGCGCGAAGGTGCGCCCGGCCCGCCGGTGTGACGGTGTAGTACCGGGCCTTCCGGTTGTTTTCCGTGGTCCCCCAGGAACCGGTCACCAGCCGGCGCTCCTCCAGGCGGTGGAGCGCCTGCAGCAAAGCCGCCCCCTCGATCGGGAACTCGCCACCGGAGCCCTGTTCGATCCAGCGGACGATCTCGAATCCGTGCATCGGCCCGAAGGAAAGGGCCTTGAGCACCAGTGCATCGAGGGTACCCTTGAGCAGCGCCATGCGGGCTCCGTCGCGAGAGTCTTCCACCAAGTTACTAACATAAGACGCTTGGAGGGGCGAGAGCGTTGCAAGGGGGGTCGGGCCGGCCGTCCCGTTTGCCCGCCCCCCGATTCGGCGGTAGTTTATCGTGCCTGCGGCATGCCCTTACGGGGGTCCCATCTGGACATGACATCGACTCTGTCGAGCGAGTCGTCCAACCCAGAATCCATCTTTCTTGCCTCCCTCCCGGCCATCGACCGGGCGGTGGCCTTCATCGCGCACCGCCACGCCCTGGCCGACTCCGACGCGGAGGAATTCAGTGCCTGGGTACGGGCCAAGCTGATCGAGGACGGCTATCGCGTCTTCCGTGAGTTCCGCGGCCAGAGCTCGCTCAGCACCTACCTCGCGTCGGTCGTGGCCTTCCTCTTCAGAGATTATCGAAACAGCCGGTGGGGACGCTGGCGCCCGTCGGCGATCGCCAAGCGGCTCGGCCCCATCGGCATCCGGTTCGAGACGCTCGTCTATAGGGACGGTCACTCGGCGCGAGAAGCGGCGGAGTTGCTGAAGATCGCCGGCGCGGCCGAGCCGGAGATACGGCTCATCGCCAAACGCATACCGCCCCGAACGATTACCCGCGAAGTGAGCTTCGATGCCGCGGCGGAAGGAACGCCGGCGACCGGAGGGGCCGACGATGGAGTGACGGCTCTGGAGGCGGGACGAGAAGCGGCGCGCGCGGCGGAGCTGATCCGCGCCGCGCTTGGGGAGCTGCCACCCGAGGATCAAGTGATCGTGCGTATGCGCTTCTGGGATGATTTCTCAGTAGCGGACATTGCCCGAGCGCTCGGGCTCGAACAAAAACGGCTCTATCGGCGGCTCGAGGCGATTCAAGCGTCGCTTGGCGCGGCTTTGATTGCGCGCGGCGTCACCCAGGGGCGAGTGGCCGAATTGTTGTCCCGGGACGGGACAGAATGACGGCGGTGCGCGGAATTTGTCCGATCGTGTCCGTCAAAGCTGGAGGGCGACATGAGTGAGGATCGAATCGACCCCGAGACCCTGGCGGCGTTTCTGGACGGAAGGCTTTCACCCGCCGAACGGGCAAGGGTGCTCAAGATCGTCGCCGAGGACCCCGAGGGGTACGATCTGCTGGCGGACGCGACGCGCCTGAAAGCGGAGCTGGAGACCGACGCCGGCCGAACGATGCGGCCGATGGTGGGGAAGCGGGCCACAGGATGGCGATGGTGGCTCGTTGCACTTCCGGCGGCGATTGCGGCGGGGCTCGCGGCGGTGGCACTCTGGCCGAAAACGGACGGTGAGTTCTCGCCGGTGGAGTTGGCGGCGCGGGTGAGGGTGGTCGGCGCTGCGGGTGAAGGGAGTCTCGCGGCCCGCCTGGGACCAACCTGGGACCAGCCGGGGTGGTCGGTCTCTCGTGGAGAGGGAGAGGACGTGATCGAGCCGGCCCGGGCATTCCGCCTCGGCGTGCGGGCCACAGACGTCGAAATCGCCCTTGGCGCGGGGGACACCGTGGCGCTTCGGCCGGTGGCCGCGGAATTGGCCGAGCTCGCAGCGGGAGTGGATGGTGGCGCCGCGGCGGCGGCGCTCTATCGGGGGATTGTGGCACGAGGGCCGTCGACACCGCTGGCGGAGCGGGCGGAAGCGGCGGCGGCGGTGCGGTCGCTCATGGCCGACTCGCCCTGGTTCGACCTTGGCGCATGGACTGAAGCGGCGCGGGTGGCGCTGGCGGCGGGGGAGGATGGCTTCGTACGGCGGAGCGGTCGAGAGGTTAGGCGGTTGATCGAACGGCTGGTGGCCAGACGGGATGGCGAGGCAGTGGCCGCGCTGCTACGGGAGCTTGAGCAGGCGCGCGCGAATGACCAGCTCGCGGTATTGCAGAATCGCCTCGACCGAATCATCGTGGCCGCGGCGCGATGACCCTTATGAGAGGAGCTATGGAAATGGAATCTCCGATGACGAGGCGGGAGATGGTGGCGGCGGTGGGGGCGGGGATCGCGGCGGCAGCGTGCCGGAAGCCCGCGCCGGCCCCGGAACAGTCACGCGCGCCCGCGTCCGCCGGCAAGGTGACGGTGGTCTTTCATGGAGTGTACCTGGTCACGCGGGTGGATAGCGACCACTACGAAGTCTACCTACCCACGGCAACCACAAAGCCCGCCTCGGGAAAACATGATCGCTGCTCCGACGCCCACATTCATACCGCGCACTTGGCGGTCTTCGACAAGCCAGGCGGCGCGTTGCAGGCATCCTTCGAACTTACCCAGCGCAATCTGACCCTTATCGGCGCCTTTCAGGGCGCAGGCTATTTGCCATCGCTGGACAAGCTCATTGCGGTAAGCACTTTTCTTCCCCCCGCCACCCGGAGGCGCAAGTACACCGGCGTCGGCTCCTCCCGCTATGCCTCCCGAATCCGGCTGTTCGGCGGCACCCTGAGTGCCGATGCAAGCGACAACGTCGGCGAGTGGGAAATCGACAGCCCGCTCCAGCAAGGTTCTCCAACCGGCCTCCGCCCCGCCACGATGCTGGTCTGGAACGCGATGACCGCCAACGTTCCGGTCCTCGCGGCCGGAACGATCTCGACTCCGCCGATTCCGTCCGAGCTGATCGCCGCCACGCACCCAACGGTCGTGATCGGCCACAGCCCGCTTCCGCCGGACAAGTGGTATGATCCACCGCAGAACCCGATCAAGCAAGACGATATTGACCACGACTTCAAGTGGCTCTACAGTATCTTGATTCCCAACGCGAACGAAGCGAACAACAATCCGTGGCCGAGCGAAATCGGGAGTGGGTGCCTACCGGCCCCGAGGTGTACAACGGCGCCCCCGCCGTTATCGTCCCAAGGCACGTTGCGGCCGATGACCGTCGGATCGTCGACCTGTTTTGGCGCCACCGATTGCACAACCGGAAACTGCTAGGGAGAGGGCTTCTCACTAGATTTTGCGCGGTTCTCGCCGCGGTGGCGCTCGTTGGCTGCGCCCCTGACGCCCCGGAGCTCGCCTCCATAGATCACTTGCTCGAAGGGCACCGTCCCCTCGAGTTGCTCGTCGCGCCCGGTTCGGCGAGTCTCCCTTGCCTCGCCCGGCGCGCCGGAATCGACGACAGTCTCTCCCGCCTTGCCTGTCTCGGCACAGAAGGACCCGCGCGACTGCACCGCGCCGCCGCCCGAATGGCACCAAGTGTCCGGGCCGCTTTGGCCGGCGATCCTGGTGCCTCAGCACTGCGCGCCGCCGGCCTCCTTGATCTCATCGCCGGTGGAGACGATCGTATCGCGATCCGCCGCGCCGTCGCCCGGCTCGACGAAGCGGTCAGCCTCGATTCGGCGAACCCTCGGATGCTCCGTGACGCCGCCACCGCGCACGCCGTGGCCGCCGGCGTGGAGCAGGATGCCGGGCATCTCTTTCAGGCCCTCGATCTGATCGAGCGCGCGGTGGAGCGCGACTCCCTCGACGAAACGATCCGCTTCAACCGGGCGCTCCTCTTGGAGCATGCGAATCTCGTCGGCGAGGCCGCAGCCGCCTGGGAGGTCGCCCAGCCTCCCGGCATGGGACACCTCCGGGAGCGAATTGAGAGCGACAGCACTCGAGCGGCGTTCGCCCGGCTACCCCGGGGCGGGCCGGAGGGAGTCCGTGAGCATGCCCTCGAAGTGTTGTTGCCGGCGTGGGGGGCGCACGCACTTGCTGGACGTTCCGATTCCGCGGCCACTGCGCTCACCCTGGCGCGCCATGCCGGCCAGGCTCTCGATGCACTCGGGGGAGATTCCGTCATCCGCTCCGCCATCCATCTCATCGACTCGAGTGCCGGCGGCGCACGCTTGGCGGAAGGCTTTGTCGCGTATGGCGCCGGCCGCGCGCGGTTCATCAGGGGCGAATTCGAAGCGGCCAAGGCGCACCTGCGGCGGGCCCACTCGCTTTTAGGCTACGGTGGAGCCGGAGCCGTCTCGCTCTGGGGGTGGCCTCTCTTGTACGTGGCCGCGGTGGAGATCTACGAAGGGCGCATCGATGCCGCCCACGCACGGTACCTGGAGATTCGAACGGCTGCCGAACTGGGAGGATACCCCTCGCTCTATGGACGCGCCGTGTGGGGCGCGGCCCTCGCGCTGTCTCGCCAAGATCGTCCAGAACGGGCGATACCGCTCTACCTCGACGCGATCGCCCACTTCCAGCGCGCTCGCGAGCGAACCAATGTGGCCGCGATGGAATCCCAATTGGCCGACATGTACGCCCTCACCGGCGACGTCACCCGGGCCTCCAACGCCTTTCTCCGTGCTGGGCGGGCGTTCCGGGTGCGCCGAGATCTCGGCACCCTCCATGGATTCCTGCTGGGACTCGCGAGTTTCGAGACCCGTTCAGGCCGCCCGTACAGCGCCGCCGCCATCCTGCGCGAAGACCGGCGCGTGGCCGCCCGCACCGGGAGCGCCAAGGACCTCCCCGAAGCGCTCACCCGGCTCGCCGCGGCCGAGTTCGACCTGGGCCGCCGCGCCCGGGCGCGCGCCGTGCTCGACACCGCGGCCGCCCTGCTCTCGACGATCGAGAGCGACTTGATGCGCACCCGGATAGGCATCGAGGTGCGTCAGGTCGACGCTCGGCTCACCGGGGGGCAGGAGGCCGTCGACCGCTTGACCGACGTGACCACCTATTTCGACCGCACCGGGCTTCCGTTCAGGCTGGCGCCTGCGCTGGTCGAACGCGCCGATGCGCGCCTCACCACCCGCGACACGCTGGGCGCCGAACGCGACCTCGATCGGGCGGTGTCGGTGGTGCGGCGCCGCGCGGCGGAGCTCGATCCCCTTGCCTCCCAAGCCACGAGGGAGATCGAGCGGAAGGTCTTTCAGCGCCGGATCGCGATCCGGCTGGCTCGTGGGGATTCGACCGGTGCCCTGGCGGAAATCGACCGCCTCCGCTCCTGGGGCCAGAGAGCGGAAGAGAATCCGGCGGCCCTGGCCCGGCGCCTCGGTTCAGGGGCCGGCGTGCTCGTGTACGCAGTGCTTCCAGACCGTCTGATAAGGTGGACCGTTGTGCAAGGGCGGATCGAGACCGCCGTGCTTCCGGTTACTGAGCGGGAGCTGGCGGCGCAGGTCGTTCGATTCGTCGCGCTCCTCCGCCAGGGCGGTGATTCATCCCGTCTCGCCACCCTGAACGACGAACTCTACAACATCTTGCTCGGCGGCGCCGATGCGCCATTGCGCACCCTGTCCCGGCTTGCCATCGTCAGCGATCCCGCGATCTCCTCCGTTCCGTTCGCCGCTCTCCGCCGTCCGCGCCACGGCCACTTTCTAATTCAAGACTTGACGTTGCATCACTCCTTTGGGGTGCTGGAGGCGGTCGACGGCCTCATGCTGCCGGCGCTGCAGGCCACGGAACACGTGCTCCTCGTGGGAGATCCGGCGGGTGACGGTGCCGCCGAGCTCGCACCGCTCAGGCACACTGCGCCGGAGCTTCGGCTCATCGCCGGGCTCTACCGCCATGCGACGGTCGTGACCGGCCCGGAAGCCACACCCGCCAACGTGAGGCAGGCGCTCGGCACCGCGACGCTCTTCCATTTCAGCGGGCATGCCCAGTCCGCGGCCTTCGGGACGCGCGCCTCGCGGCTCCTCCTCACCGAACAGTTCACCGGCCCGGAAATCGCGGCCCTTCGCCTTCCGCGGCTCAGGCTCGTGATCCTCGCGGCCTGCGAAACGCTCGCGCAGCCCGGCAGACGATCGTACCGCGCCGACGGACTCGCCGAGTCGTTTCTTGCCGCAGGGGTCGGCGGGGTCATCGGCAGCGGCTGGCAGGTGGATGACGAGGTCACGGCGCTCCTCATGACGACGCTGCATGTCGAGCTCCGCCGAGGCCGCCCGCCGGCGGAGGCACTGCGGGCCGCACAGGTGGCCCTGATCGAGGAAGGGGGTACCGCGGGAATGGGACTCAAGACCTGGGCGGCGTTCCGGTACATTACCAGGTAGGAGGCTCCCATGACGCGACGCCGAACCGCTCTCATCACCCTCATTGTCCTCACCCTTCCCGCCATGCTCCCGGCCCAACCCCGAACCTCTTCCATGGCGGGCCGCTCCACCGTCTATGCACCTAACGGCGTCATCGCAACGAGCCAGCCCCTTGCCACCGCCGCCGGTCTGGCCGTGTTGCAGCGGGGCGGGAATGCCGTCGACGCCGCCGTGACGGCCGCCGCGGTCTTGAATCTGGTCGAACCCCATATGACCGGCGTTGGGGGGGACATGTTCGCCATTCTCTGGTCGGCCAAGGAAGGGCGGCTGGTCGGGCTGAATGCGAGCGGCCGCTCCGGCTCACTCATGACGCGCGAGGAACTGGTCAAGCGGGGCCACACCCGGGTGCCGCTCTTCGGCGCCGAGCCGATCACGGTGCCTGGCGCGCTGTCGGGATGGGTGGCGTTGCTCGAGAAGTATGGGACCATCACGCTGGCCCAGGCGCTCGAGCCCGCCATCCGCTTGGCGGAGCGGGGCTTTCCGGTAAGTCCGATCATCGCGGAGCAGTGGGCGGAGGAGACGGAGCGGTTGATGCGCGACGAAGGGGCGCGGGCTACCTATCTGGTCGACGGGAAACGGGCACCCAAGGCCGGCGAATGGTTCCGGAACCCCGATCTGGCGGCGTCGTTCAAGGCGATCGCCGCCGGAGGGCCCCGCGTGCTCTATGGAGGGGCGCTCGGCCGGACGATCGTCGACCGGGTCAAACAGTTGGGCGGATTCCTCACTCTCCAAGACCTCGCCGATCACCGCGCCGAATGGGTCGAGCCGATCTCGGCCACCTTCCGGGAACACACCGTCTGGGAGCTCGGCGCCGCCAACCAGGGCGTCGCCGCGCTGGAGATCCTCAAGATCGTCGAGCCGTTCGACCTGAAGGCGATGGGCCACAACTCGGCCGACCATCTCCACCTGATGATCGAGGCCAAGAAACTCGCCTACGCCGACCTGGCGCGGTGGGTGGGAGACCCGGCCGCTATGAAAGTTCCGGTGACCCGCCTGCTCGACGACAAATACATCGCCGGACGCCGCGCGCTGATCGATCGCGCGCGCGCCGCCGAACGCGTGGAACCGGGTGACGCGGCCACGCACAGCGAGACGATCTATCTCACCGTCGCCGATTCCGCGGGGAACATGGTCTCGTTCATCAATTCCCTCTATGAGGCCTTCGGCTCAGGGATCGTCGTGCCGGGCACCGGCATTGCCCTGCAGGACCGCGGCGCCGGCTTCACCATGACCGAGGGGATGCCTAACATCGTGGGTCCGAACAAGCGCCCCTTCCACACTCTGATTCCGGGATTCGTCACCAAGCCCGGCGCCGGAGGCCGACAGGAGCCGTTCATGGCCTTCGGGTTGATGGGCGGAGCGATCCAGGCGCAGGGGCACGCGCAGTTCTTGATCAATGTTCTCGAATTCGGCATGGACCTACAGGAAGCGGCCGACGCGGCGCGGTTCCGGCACACCAGCGGTCTCGAGGTGGCGCTCGAGAATCCGATTTCAGCGGAGGCGCGAGCGGCCCTGGAAGAGCGAGGCCACCGGCTCGGCCCCCTCCTGCTCGGCAACGCCGGCGGCGCCCAGGCGGTGATGCGGCTGGCCAGGGGATGGGCAGCCGCGTCGGATCCGCGAAAGGACGGGATGGCGGCGGGACACTAGGAAGCTCTGAATAACTCCTTGCGAGCCGCCTCTGGCGGCGAAGCCGAAGTTGCGAGACCCAACGGGCCTCGCGATGATTTCTGCAGAGTTTCCTTAGGTCCCCGATCCGGCCTTCTCCCGCGCCGCCGGCCGCGTAAACGCCGCTGGTGGATTGTGCCCTGTCGCGAGATCATACGCTTTCTTGTACAGCTCCTTCGCCTTCGCGGCCTCGCCCTTCTTCGCGAATACTTCGGCCAGCAGATAGTGCTGGAACGGATCGTTCTGGTTGCCGGGCATCGTCACCGCCTTGGTGAGTTCCGCCTCGGCGGTGGCGAGGTCACCGGTGTAGAGGGCAACGTAGCCGACGAGATAGGGAAAGAACCGCTCCTGTTGCCGGGCCATTGCGGTGTCGCTGTCGAGCATCCGGCGTGCCACCGCCACCTGCTTTGCCGCTTCCGCCTTGTTGCCCCGGCGCGCGGCGAGCCGTGCGAACGCGTGCGCCATCCGGTAATCCCACAGGCTCTTCGGATGGGTCCTCGGTTCCGGCTCCTTGAGGCCGAGCGCGCTCCCTCGCCGGTACAATCGCTCTGCCTCGTCCAGCTTCCCGGCGTCGATGCACACACGCGCCGCCTCGTTTGCCATCTCCCCCTGCTGGTAAAACGCATTCTGGGGCTCCGCCTGCTCGCGGGTGACCCAGTACGCGATGACCTTCTCCTCGTACTCGGTCGTCTTGGCGCAATTCCCTTCGAAGGCGTAGGACATGGCCATCCGGCGCTGGGCGGCGGCCCGCGCCGCCGGATCCGCGGCCTCATCGATGAGCTTCTGGAAGATCGCGCGCGCCTCGGTGTGCTTTCCCTCGGAGTCGAGCCGCTGCGCATCCCGCATCGGCGACGGCTGCCCACCCCCGCCGCCACCCTGTGCGGCAAGCGGTTGCGGAAGGAGCATGGCGACGGTTACCAGCATTCCACCGATGAATGACGCTCTGCGCTCGATCATTGCATGCCCCGTTCTTTGATTCATGGTCTAGGGTAGTCCGCCGCGCTTCTCCGTCCCCACCGCCCGCTCAGCCTGCTGCAAGTGTCGCCGGGTATGCGCCAGAGTCGAGGCGAACCAGGCCGCGCTATTCAAACTGAGCCGTCCGGCGCCCTTCGCCGTCGAGGCTGCCCTAATCCGGTCGAGCGCCAGCCCATCGGCCAGGGCGAGCGCCTCTCGGAACGAGAGGTAGGACCGATCGAAGGCCGCCATCACCTCGGCCTTCGCGAGACCGGAAGGGGGCGCGAAGTTTTCCGGCGTGGGCATTGGCCGCTTGCCTGGGGCCTCCATCGTACGAACGAACCAGCTTCCGATCAATCCGTATTTGAACGGTCCCGATCCCGACTTTCCGGCCGAGCGCGCCTGTTCGAGCGCAGGCTTGAGTTTGCCGGCAACGAGCCCCGTCACAATGGCCAGATGGCTCAGGCACTCACCCGCCGACCACTTGTCCGGACCGGGCCGCCGGTTGAATTGCTCTTCGGTGAGGTGCTCCGCAATCTGATGCGCCTGGAAGGTCAGTCGGCCAGCCTCGGCGAGCCAATCGGACACCGGCGGGTTTGGTCCAGCGGCCATCGCATGCTCCGGTGGCGAGTCTATTTACCCCATACCTTCCCCTTCACGATCCGACAAGTCAACCCCTAGCACCGGGCAGGTTTGCCTTCTCCCGCGGCGATTTGGTCATTCGATTCAGCGGCGGCTAGGTTAGGGTAGTGGTGACCCCAGCGTGAAGGACCCATGCCGGTTACCGCCAAACTCTCTCGAGCCTTCTACGAGCGGCTCGGAGACGACGTTGCCAACGAGCTCGTGGACTGGTTCAACCAGGTGGACTTGGCGTACCGCACCGATCTGCGGGAGCTCAACGAGCTCAATTTTGCCCGTTTCGATGCCAAGATGGGCGAACGCCTGGCGGAGCTGCGCGCCGATCTCCGGGAAGAGCTCATCAAGGAGCTCGATCGGCGTTTCGGTGGCCTCGAGCCGAGGTTCGAGGCCATCGATGCCCGATTCGCCGCAATAGACGGTCGCCTCGCCGGTCTCCAGCTCGAAATCGAGCGGCGAACGCTCTCGCTCCGGGTAGATCTCGCGAACTTCCGGGGCGACATCCTGAAATGGATGTTCGCCTTCTGGGCGCCTACCGTGCTGGCTCTGATCGGTCTCTTCCTGAAGCGCTAAGAAAGCGCCGCGGAAGTCCCCGAAGCCCGACGTCGCATTCTTACCCATCAATCTCCAGCAACGACATCAGAACCTCGACCGCCACCTCCCAGTCGCCACTCTCTCGCTCTTCAGCCAGACCAGATCTCGGTGATTGGAGACTCGCCAGCTGCGAGCGCAAGGCATCCAAGCTTCGAGCGGAAATCCAGACACCCTGACAGCTCCGACACTTGGCGGCCACCACGCTTCCCCACGCCGCACGAGTCAGCGAATCGGTTCGGCAGGCTGGACATGCTTGGCCAGCCGCCCCTCCCGAGCGTAGGTCCGATTCGTTGAACCGCACGACGTACGCGTGCGGCCGCCTGGGAGGCCCGAGGAGGACAGTACTGAGCTCCAATGCGTCGAACCAGATCCCGCGACAGGCAGTACAGAGATCCAACTCCATACCGTAATGAATTCGAGACTTCAGTGGCGACTGACAGTGAGGGCAGATCCGCGACGGGAGAGAAGACGACATGACGCGCCAGCCTACTCGTACACCGCCAAGTCCCGCGCGCTGAGCACGGCGCCGGTGTACCCAGCGGCGCGAATCTCCGCGAGCAATTCCTCATCAGTGCCTCCCCAGTACAACTGGTGGTATAACACCAGGAGTTTCGGGCGAGCTCGCCCCGCGAGCGCCGCCAGCTCCACGGTCGAGGTATGCGCCCCGCGATGGTACGCCTGCCAATCCGCCGGCCGCGCCTTGAGCCGCTCCGCGGAGTACACCTCGTGCACCAGAACGTCGCAACCGTCGCAGGCCTTGACGATGCCGTCGGAGGGTCCGGTATCACCGGAGATCACGATCACGCGGCCATCGCTGCCGACCACCCGGTAGGCCAGCGCCGTCTTCCAATTTGCGTGCGGTACGGGAATCGCCGTTACGACGACATTCGAGTCGCGGTACACTTCGCCGCCGGTCACGTTTCGCGCCACCGTCTTCCACCAGTTGCCCTTGTCCGGCTCGAGCCCTTCCTCTCGAATCCGGATGTCTTCGCGAAACGCCTTGGCCAGATGCCCCGCCATCGCCGACGTTCCAGGGGGGCCGAAGAGCTGCAACGGCGCCTTCCGCCCCGCAATCCGCCCGGTGTGAATCAGATCGGGCAGTCCCACCGTATGATCGGAGTGCAAATGGGTCAGAAAGGCCGCACCGATCCGCCCGGGGGCCGTTCCCGCCACCCCCGCTCGGTTGGCCTGTTCGGCGCGGCGCACCACGCCGGCGCCGGCGTCGAAGAGGTAGGGGGTGTTGTTGACTACCACGAGCACCGCCGGTCCCGATCGCTCTGGGTCGGGGTTCGGAGTGCCGGTGCCAAGCACCACGACTCGCGTGGTGACAGTCTGAGCGGCAGCAATGGCTGGAAGGGCAAGGAGCGCGGAAAAACCTAACAGGAGAGTGCGCATGTTCGGCATCGGCAGAGGGTATTTCGTGGGTTGGGGTACGCTGGCCCTCATCAACGCGGGGCTCGCCCAAGGGAAGAACCGCAGCGGGCTCAATTGGTTCCTGCTGTCATGCCTGCTTGGGCCGATTGCGACGTTGTGCTTGGTGTTGGCGGATAGGAAGTGAAGAGGGAAGCGGGAGGAGGGAGGGGGGGCTGTACCGATGCCTATTCTTCCCTCTTCCCTCTTCCCGCTTCCCGCTTCCCTCCTTACGGCTTCCCCCCCCTCGCCTTAACCACGATCTCCTTGACCTCCGCCAGGAGCCTCGGGCCACTGTACGGAATCCCGTCCTTGATCGTCCATTCCACTCCGCCGGTATGCACCGCCTTGCCGTCGCGGATCGTTTCCGTCCCGGTAGGAT
>JABFSM010000176.1 GCA_013140635.1 Gemmatimonadales bacterium | reverse complement strand
TGATGAGGAGGGTGTGTTCGACTCGGTCGAGTTCGAGATCGAACGCCACCCCCTCGAGCCCGCGGCCGAGCAGGATCGGGTGGCGTGCCCGGCGAAGCGCTGGTGCTTCGCCACTCCCCTGCACCGTGGGCACCCGTCCCCCAACTTTCTCGGCGTAGCGCGCCCGGGCCACGAGATCGTCGACGACGATACACATCTCGTGCGCGGCCGCGAGGGCCTCCGCATGAGGCCGGAGCCGCTCGGTGAGTTCGCGCAGAACTCGAAGCGCCTCGCGATCGGCCTCCGCGACGGCGGCCCGAAGGGCGTTGCCGAATTCGATGGCGCCGGTCGGTTCGAGGAAGAGGGTCCCCGCACTCGCGGATTCGTCGTGGACGATCCCTTCGGGGCGGGCGCGCGAGTCTCGACGGACCGGGATGACGTACCGCCCGCCTCGCATCGTGACGCTACCCCCTGCGCCCACCGCCGAGCCATCGAGCCCGCGAAGGATCGTCTCGAGCTTCTTGACCAGCCGCTCCCGGGCGGCGTGGATTTCACGCCGAGCCTTGAACAGCGCCGGACTCGCGGTGTCGAGGAGCTCCCCCTCGTCGTCGAGCGATTCGTTGAGACGCTTTTCGAGCGCCGCCTCGGGTACCGAAACCCGGAGTGCACCGGCTGTCGGGGCAGTCCCCTCGATCCGCTTGAGCTCGGCCGCCACACCGCGCGCGGCACCGAGGGTCTGACGCACCGCCAGGAGCTCGCGCCCTTCGAGGACACTTCCCTCAAGGCGGAGCCGCGACAGCACGGCCCGGAGCGGCGGCACGGCAAAGGCGTCGACTGCGCCTCCGGTGGCAAAGAGCGCCAGCAGTTCGCCAATTGGGGTGAGTTCCGCGCGAATGACGGCAAGGTCGGAGCTCGGCCGACGCTCGCGAATCCGCTCGGCGCCCAGAGGACCGGCGGCATGTCCCGCCACGAGCTCGAGAACGTGGCCGAACTCGAGCACATCAAGCGCCCATGACGGCTCGCTGCCCGACCCCCCTGCCAAGTGGAACGGGGTGCCGGCGCTCTGGTGCGCCGACACCCCGTTGGGGGCTTCTCCGATTCCCGGTGCCGTCATCCGGCCCGGTGGCCTTTCTCGGCCGGCCGGGGCATCACGCCGCCGCACCAGCGGTGGACCGACGTCAAGCGGCGCACCCCTCTTGCGCGCGCGATCGCTGCTCGAAACCTGGTATGGGGGGTGTATCGGAAAGTCAGAACGCCGTCTCCGTGAGATACGAAGGATAGGAGCCCTGGAGGGAGGACGCAAGCGGAGCGGTCATCGAAGACGTCGCGCGGCGAGCGGCCATTCGCCACCGAAACCGGCCGTTCGCCCGCTGGAGCGCCACCGTCGGCTGCATGCTCCGCGATTACCTCCCGATCCCTCCGTACGGAATACATCCCTCTCCTCCGGAACCGAATGACGCACCGCGCGCCACATTTTTCGCTCGCCGTTGTCGCTGCCGCGGTCATGCTTCCGCAGGCGGCGGAACCGCAGCAGCCCCGGGCGCTCAAGAAGGCGGATACCGAATTCCCCGAGCCCTTTTCTCAGGTGGGCGGCATCCGGGAGTTGCGGGACGGTCGGGTAATCGTGATCGATCCGCGCGAGCCGCAACTCGCGCTCATCGACATGAAGACCGGCTCGCTCACGCCGATCGGGAAGCAAGGCTCGGGGCCGGGCGAGTGGCGCGCCCCTCGAGCACTATACCGATTCGCCGGTGACTCGACGCTGGTTCAAGATCCCCCGAATGGCCGCTTTCTGATTCTCACGCCCGACGGAAAGCCGGCCCGCATTGTGGATCCAAGCGTCGGGGCGCTGAGCAGGGCCAGCGGGCTGCTCCAGAGCATCGACCTCAGGGGCCTGATGTACTATCAGGGAAGCGGTGTGCAGGCCAACGCCCCGATCCCTCTCGACTCCGCGGTCATCGGCCGGTTTGATCCCGCGCGCCAGGCTCACGATACCGTCGGGAAAGTGGCGCTCGGCAAGGCCAGTTTCGTAGCAACCAGACTTCAAGATGGCCGGCAGGCCCGCCGACTGGTCGGGGAGCCCTTCAGTCCCGGCGACGCCTGGAACGTCTTTCCCGACGGCCGGATCGCGATTGCCCGAGTGGGCAACTACCATCTCGAGATCCTAGGCACCGACGGCACCGTCATCAAAGGGCAGCCGGTGAAGTACACGCCGGTCAAGATCGGTGAGGCGGAGAAGCGGGAGTGGAGGGCCCAACTCCCTGGCGGCTCTGAGCCGGATAGTTGGCCGGCGGTCAAGCCGCCCTTCCCCGCAAACAACGCCGTCTGGCCGATGCCGAACGGCGAAACCTGGGTGGCGCGGTCTGCCGCGGCCGACGCGAAGCAGACCTCGATCGACGTCTTTGACCGGCAAGCACGATGGACCGGCATGGTGACGCTGCCGCCGGGTATGACTATTGTCGGAGTGGGTGCCAGGCACATCTACGCGGTTCGCACCGATGCCGACGACCTCAAATACCTTGGGCGCTATGCAATCCCGTAGGACCTTTCTTCGAGCGGCGGGACCATTTGCGCTCGGCCTCGCCGGTATCCGCGTTGCCATCCCGCTCGACGGAAGCCGTCTGGCCGTGCGCCCCCGAGCGCCCACCAAGAAGGCCTCTCCCGGCGTACACACGCTTCAGTTTGAAGCGGGCCGGAAAGCACTGCTCTTCGTGCCGAAGGGCTACCGTGCCGACCGCCCCGCCGGTCTGCTCCTGATGCTTCATGGTGCAACGCAGGACGCCGAATTCTCGATCGAGGTAACTCAGGATGCGGCGGCGGCGCATAACCTCGTCGTCCTGGCACCGAAGTCGCGCAATACTACGTGGGATGCGATTCGTGAAGGGTTCGGCCCCGACGTCGGCTACATCGATCGGGTGATGGCGGAGACATTCGCCCGCTGCGCCATACAGCCGTCCCGCGTCGTGGCCGCCGGCTTTTCCGATGGTGCCAGCTACGCGCTATCGCTCGGCCTCGCCAATGGAGACCTCTTCCAGCGGATCGTCGCCTTTTCGCCGGGATTCATCGTCGGCAGCGATCGGGTCGGCAAGCCACTTGTCTGGGTGTCGCATGGCACCAGGGACCGGATCCTGCCGATCGACCAGACCAGCCGTCGGCTGGTACCCGAACTCAAGCGAGACGGCTATTCGGTCGAGTTCCGGGAATTCGATGGGCCGCACTGGGTGCCGAGGGAGATCTCCGAGGAAGCGATGACCTGGATCAGGTGAGCCCTGGCTGACGGGGTTTGGCGCAACAGGAGTAGACCCTGCTGCGAGGCCCCGATGCGGAAAATCACCTTCCTTCTCCTTTTCGCTCTCTC
>JABFSM010000208.1 GCA_013140635.1 Gemmatimonadales bacterium | reverse complement strand
CTCCCACCGTGCCGGCCCCGTCCTGGATTCTGGCCGGCTCCCCCGCTTTGGCGCGCCGCACCCGCAGATGATGGCGCTCTTCTTCGTCGAGCGGCACGGTGGTGCCGGCCCGAATGACGCCCACCGAGGCGAGCACCGAGTGCATATCAGCCGGGCCGAGCGGCGATGGCCCACCACCCCTCGTCCCGCGCCTCGTCGAGGGCGCAAAACCCCGCCGCACCGAGCTCCGGAAGAAAGAGCTCTCGTTCCGGAAGCTCCATCCCGGCAAAGATGGCGATGCCCTGAGGGGCGAGCGCCGCGCGAATGGCCGGCAAGAGGGCGACGTTCGGACCGCGAAGGATATTCGAGAGCACGAGGTCCACGGGGCCAAGCAGGGGCGCCAAGGCGGCCGCGTCGCCCGTCAGGAAAGTGACCCGGTCGGCGACGCCGTTCCGGGCCGCATTCGCGAGCGCAATCGGCTCCGCCTCATCGTCGATTTCGATTCCGGAAGCCCTCGAGGCGCCGAGCAGCACCGCGGCAATGGCCAAGATTCCGCTGCCGCTCCCGAGGTCGAGCACCCGGTGGCCCGGCTGTACGTAGCGATCGAGCAGTGCGAGCGCGCTCCGGGTCGAGCCATGCTCCCCGGTACCGAAGGCGCTCTCGGGATCGATGACCAGGGTGGCCGGCCCCGGGGCAGGCATCCAGCTCGGCGTAACCGTCAGGCGGCCGATCCGGCGCGGCGCCAATCCGTCGCGCCAGCGATCGTTCCAGTCGACCATGGGGAGGGGCCGAGACTCCCCCGCCACCGCCTCGCCGAACCGGCTCCGCAGTTCCAGGATCAGCCGAGTCGCGGAAGATTCGTTCTCGGCGAACGCCACCAGGCTGCCGTCGTCTCGCTCCTCCACCGCTTGCCCGGTTCGCTCCACCAGCCACGTCGTCACCGGGTCGCGCAGCGGAGCGGCGCTTCTGACGTCCACCGCGCACCACGTCATGCGCCGAGCGCTTCCTTGAGCCGGGCCCAGAACCCGCTTCCCTCTTTCGGGGGGGCGCCCTCGATCTTGGCAAATTCCTCAAGGAGGCGGCGCTGGTCGCCGGTGAGATTCTCCGGCGTCCATATATGCACCCGCACGTTGAGGTCGCCGGCGCCGGCCTGGCCAAGCCGGGGAAGTCCTTTGCCCTTGACCCGGAGAATGGTGCCGGACTGAATGCCGGCGGGCACGGTAAGCCGTTCGTCACCGTAGGGTGTCGGGACCGTTACGCTCGTCCCCAACGCGGCTTGGCTGAAGGAGAGCGGGAGCGCCACCGCCAGGTCGTCGCCGTTGCGCTCGAACCGCTCGTCGTCTTTGACCTCGAGCGTAATGAGCAGATCGCCGTTGGGCCCGTTCCGCGGGCCGGCGGCGCCCTGCCCCCGAAGCGTGATGTAGTTGTTGGCGGAGACCCCGGCGGGAATATCGACCGGCACGGTGCGCTCGCCCCGGACTCGGCCGTCGCCGCGGCAGACCTCGCAGGGATCGGTGATGATCGCCCCCTCGCCTCCGCAATTCGAACAGGGCGCCACCGACACGAATTGGCCGAAGACGCTGCGGGTGGCGCGCCGGACCTCCCCCGAGCCGCCGCAGACGGAACAGGGCGTCGGCCGGCTTCCCTTGACACCGCCACCGCCCCCGCAGCTGTCGCACCGCAGCATGGTCTTGAGCTTGACTGTCCGCTTGGCGCCCGTCGCCACCTCTTGGAGGCTCAGCTTGACCGCCACCCGGATGTCCTGCCCCCGGCGCGACTCCGCCTCGGAGCGGCCGCCGCCGAAGAGCCCCTCGAGCCCCCCCATGCCGCCGAAGTCGCGCATGAAGATGTTGAGCGCCTCGGCCAGATCGACGTGGTGGAAGCCTCCCGCGCCGCTCTTGAGGCCTCCCTCGCCATAACGGTCGTAGCGGGCGCGCAGCTCCGCGTCGCTCAGCACTTCGTACGCTTCGGCGATCTCCTTGAACTTCGCCTCGGCGTCGGGAGCGGGATTCCGGTCGGGGTGGTATTCCATCGCCAAGCGGCGGTAGGCCCGCTTGATCTCGTCCTCGTTTGCGCCCCGCGGCACGCCCAGCAGCGCGTAAAAATCGCTCACTGCATCAATCCTTCCACCATGCGGCTCGTATGCTCCACCAGCCCGATGACCTTCTCGTAAGGCATGCGGGTCGGTCCCAGCACGCCGATCACGCCGGTCAGGTTGCCGTTCTTGTAGCCCGACGTCACCAGGGTAAACTCGGCCAGGCGCGGGTCGCTGTTCTCGGTGCCGATCGTGATGGTGAGCCCGCGGCGGTGGTGTTCTTCGAAGGCATGGCGCAGCAGGTCGCGCCGTTCGGTGATCGCGAGCAAGTGGCGCATCCGGTCGTTCGACGCGAATTCCGGCTGATCGGCCAGCGGTTGCGCGCTCCCCAACACCACGTCGGTCGAGTCTTCGGAGAAATCGAAGAGGTCGTCTCCCTGGGCCACGAAGATGTTGAGCAGGGCCTCTCCCTCGCCCGCGCCGCCGGCGTCACGGAGCCGCTCCGAAAGCGAGGAACGGATCTCCCGAAGCGGGAGCCCCGCCAGCCGCTCGTTGAGGATTCGGGAGACATGATCGATGACATCGACCGCCAGCCCAACGGTGACTTCGACGAAGATGGTTCGAACGAGGCCGCTCTGGAGCGTCAGGACCGCCAGAATCCGTTCGCTGCTCACCCGCACCAGCTCGAGCCGCTCCAGCACCAGCCCGTCGAGCGTCGGCGCGATCGCCACGCCGAGTTCCTGCGTCAACACCCCAAGAACCTGGGCGGCGCGGCGCAAGATTTCGTCGATGGCATTCCTGGAGCCGGGGAGGATCTCGCTCTCGATTCGCGCGCGCGCGCTTTCGGTAACCGGCGCGGGACGCATCAGGCGGTTCACGTAGAGCCGGTAGCCGCGGTCGGCGGGAATCCGCCCCGCCGAGGTATGGGTATGGAAGAGGTATCCCTTTGCCTCGAGCTCGCCCATAGTGGTGCGAACCGACGCTGGGGAGATGCCAAGGCGAGCGCGCCGAGCCACCGCCTGGCTCCCGGCGGGCTGGGCCGTTTCGACATAGATCTGGATGACCGCTTCGAGCACCCGGAACTGCCGCTCGGAAAGACCTTCACCGCTCATAACAAGAAATCTAGCAACGAGTTAGACTAGCCACCAGCGCGTCGAGCCGGAGCCAGCCATCTGGCGTCAGCCCGAACCGCGCATCGGAACCTTGGCCAGCCGGCTCTTTACCCCAGCCCTGCTCTCGCCAGCGTTGCCGAATCGGCTCCGGAATCCGGTCGATCGGAAGCCCATCGGTGGTGCGGAGCCCGAGATAGAGCTCCTCCAACTTGACCTGCAGCTCCGAAAGCTCCTCGGATGCCTCCCGAACCGAAACGTTCGACTCGCTCCGGCGCCGGTACTCCTCCCATTCCCGCGTGTTCCAGCATCGAAGAGTGCCAAGACCGGAATGTGCCGAAGGGCCGAGCCCGATGAATGGCGCCCGCCGCCAATAGGCGCTGTTATGCCGCGCGCGAAAGCCCTGCCGACCGGCGTTGGACACTTCGTAGTGCTCGAACCCCGCCGCCACGAGCCGCCGGTTGGCTTCGAGGTATTCCTCGGCGGCACGATCGTCCTCTGCCGGAAGCGATTCGCCCCGCGCCGTCCAGCGGCCAAGGGGAGTGTGGCTCTCGACGGTCAGTCCATAGAGAGAGAGATGCGTCGGCCCCAGGGCCAACGCCCGGTCGAGATCGGCGCGCCAATCCCGGTCGAGCGCCGCCGGCACCGCGTAGATCAGATCGAGGGAGATGTTGCCGAAGCCGGCGCGCCGAAGGGTCTGCACCGCAACTTCGATTTGAGCCGAGGTGTGGGTGCGGTGCATCCACTCCAGCACCCGAGGCTCGAACGATTGGACGCCGAGTGAGATGCGGTTGATTCCCGCGGCAAGCCAGGCGTCGGCGGCCGCGGCGGTTACATCGTCGGGGTTCGTTTCGAGGGTGACTTCGGCGGCGGAAGCAACGGGGCGGTCCTTTCGGAAGCAATGCAGCAACCGCGCTATCGCTTCAGGGTCGAGCCGCGACGGGGTGCCGCCGCCGAAATAGATGGTATCGAGCGTGGGAGACCCCTCCCAAGCACGGTCGGCTTGCCAGCTCCGCCATTCGCGCTCGATTGCGGCGGCGAACGCCGCCGAGGGGGCCTCGCGCCGGACAGCGATGGCAAAATCACAGTAGCTGCACCGGCGCGCGCAGAAGGGAACGTGAACGTAGAGGTGCACGCATGGAAATATGCTCCCCCAGGCCGAAGCGCGCCTCGCTACTTGTCCAGTCTTCCCGAAAAGGCCCAGCCGCCGAAAAATTCGGTCACAGCGTAGACGATTTCGTTCCGGCCTTTCCGGAGAGGGAGATATACCGCATTCCCAATCGGATCGAAGTTCCCTAAGCTCCGGAAGAATGCCGGATTCACGCCGGAATAGATCGGGCGGCCGTTGCAGTAGATCACCACGTTGTCGCTGTAGCCGAAATGCAGAAGACGAAGCCGCTCGCGATCCGACTCGATCGTAGTTCGCGCAAAGACCACCTTCGAACCGGCCACTCGGCCGCGCAGGACGCTGTCCTCATCCGCGGGCGCGCTGATCCCCGGAGCTCGTCGATACCGGTTCACCAACACCAAGCCGGGAGACTCCGCCCGGACCGACTCCCACGTGAGGCGCCGGAGGTCCGGCAGGGTGCCGGGAACCAGGTCGGGGGCGTCGAGAGCCTCCGATAGTTGCCATGCCTCGATGGTCCCCGCCGGGAGCGCCGGTGCCACGCTCGTGAAAGGTGCGTTGTCCACCGTGTAACTGATGTTAGAGAAATAGGCTCCCAGTCCGAAGTTGCTCCCCCAGAGCCCGATTCCGGTTCCACTGCCCGCAAGCCGCAACCGCGGAATGGTCAGCGTCGGTGTGGTGGCATTGTTTAGGTACACGATCGCCGAATCCGCGACGACCTGAAGCTTGACATGAATCCAGGCTTCTCGCGGCAGCGTGGCACGCGCGTTGGCGCCGGCGCCGTGATATATCTGCCATGCTGCGGCGACACCGTTGATCGCCGGCGCGTATTGCGTGGCATCGATCGTACCGCTTGCGCCGGGCCGGAAGAAAAGGACCTCGAACGCGTCCGGCCGTTCTGCCCGAAACGCGATACCGAGATTATTGGACTTGGGCCCCGCCGCCATGTCGAACTCGAGCGTACCGTTGCGAAAGGTCGCCGACCGCGATAGGGCGACACCCTTGTTGATGTAGATGCTGGGCCGGCCGAGGTAGGTCTCGAACCGGATGCTGTCGGTCGCGGTCCATTCGGCCGGCGTGAGGGGAAGAACGACGGTCTGCGCGCCGGCGGACGTTCCGGCTCCGGCACCCAGCGACACCACGAGGGCCGTAGCGACGTGACGGATCGGCATCTGCTTTTCTCCTGTCTTCGGGGGAAGCCGGACCGGGGCCAAAAAAAAAGAACGCCCCAGCCGATGCGCAGCCAGGGAGTCCGTATGTCCAAGCCTCTGCAAAAAAGTGTCTCGGGAACGAACCCGAGTCAAGGAATGTGAATGTGACGATTATGTGAAGAGACCGCCGGCAGTCGAACGATAGAGCCCGCCTGCATCTTGGCTCACCTTCCCCGAAAGCTCCAGCGCGGAAAGCGCCTCCAACGCCTTCTCCACTCCCGCATCCACCATTTCGACCAATGCCTCCGCTCCCCGAGGCCCCGCCCAGAGCGCGTTGAGCAGCCGCCCCTCGATCGATTCTCCCAGCGGTTCGCGCACACCTGCCGCGGCCTTTGCCGGACGCGCGACCTCGGAATAGAACTGCAGCAGATCGGCGAGTTCGAGCAACGGCGTGGCGCCGTCCCGAATCAGACGATTGACCCCAGCCGATACCGGGCTCGTGACCGGCCCCGGAACCGCCAGCACATCTCGACCCTGATCGAGAGCGCAGGCCACGGTCTGTAACGCGCCCGAGGCAATGGCGGCCTCGACCACCACCACCGTACGGGCGAGCCCGCTGATGAGCCGGTTCCTTCTGGGAAAGCTCCCCGCTGTCGGACGATCGCCGGGAGGAAACTCCGTCACCAGCAGTCCGTCGCGAGCCACCCGTTCGTAGAGCCGTCGATTGGCGGCGGGGTAGATGACACCGAGACCGTTGCCGAGTACCCCGATAGTGGTGCCCGGCGCGTCGAGCGCGGCGGAATGCGCTATTGCATCGAGCCCGCGCGCCATCCCGCTCACCACCACAATGCCGAGCGCCGCGACCGCCCGTGCCACCGCCTTGCAGACGAGGGCGCCGTATTCCGAATGATCCCTACTTCCCACGATGGCCACGATCGGCCGGGTGAGGAGACCGAGGCTCCCTTGGACGAATAGGCAGGTGGGTGGATCGGGGATGCTCGTGAGGGCGCCGGGAAACTCCGCATCTCCGGGTAGAAGTAGGCGCCCACCCAGACGCTCCAGGTCGAGCAGGGCCCGTTCCGTTACCCGGCGATCTGCCGCCCCGATGGCGTGTGCCGCCGCGAGTGAAATGGTGGGCGTCTGCGCCACGGCTGCGGCCGGCGCCGCGAGAACGCTGCTCGGATGTCCGAACCGGGCGAGGAGCCGCTGCAACCGTACCGCACCGATGCCGGGGACCAGCGCCAGCGTGAGATATGCCTCACGCTCAGCCCCTTCCAGCTCATTCATCGTCGTTGAATTCGGGTTCCGCCTGAACGGTGTGGGCCCTGGCCTCGATGATCAACTCCCAGAGGACCGAGTTGAACGCATCGATACCGAAGCCGGCGGCGCTCGACACCGCCACCACCGCTCTCGCCTCGGGAGCGCGGATGTCCGGCAGCGTTGCATCGGCCGGGAGGAGGTCTCGCTTCGACATGACGACGAGATGCGGCTTATTGAAGAGCTCGAGGCTGTAGGCCCCGATTTCGGCGCGGATCCGCTCGTACGCCGCCTGCGGATCGGGGCTGTCGAGCGGCACCAGAAAGGCCAGAACGCGAGTGCGCTCCACATGCTGCAGGAACTTGAGGCCGAGCCCTTTGCCTCGGTGCGCCCCCTCGATGATGCCGGGAATATCCGCCACTACGAAGGAACGGCTTCCGGAAAGGCCGACCACCCCAAGATTCGGCTCCAGCGTCGTGAACGGATAGTCGGCAATCTTGGGGCGGGCCGCGGAAATAGCGGCGAGGAGGCTGCTCTTGCCTGCGTTCGGCTCTCCCACCAGGCCCACATCGGCGATGAGCTTGAGCACCAGTTCAAGCTGGCGGTCCTCTCCCTCTTCGCCCGGCTCCCATTCCCGCGGGGATTGATGCGTCGAGGTGGCAAAGTGGGTGTTCCCCCGCCCGCCCCGCCCACCCTTTGCGACGAGTAACTCCTGGCCACCCACGAGCACCTCGCCGACCAGGGCGCCGGTGGCGGCATCGAAGATTTCGGTGCCGGGAGGGACGGGGAGGTAGAGGTCGTCTCCCGAAGCGCCGGTCATTTTCTTGCCCTTCCCGTGTTGCCCCCGCTCCGCCTTCCATTCGGTCCGGTAACGGTAGTCGAGGAGGGTCGAGAGGTTCGGATCTCCCCGCACGTAGATGCTGCCTCCGCGGCCGCCGTCGCCGCCATCGGGCCCCCCTTTGGGGATGTACTTGAACCGCGCAAACGACGAAGTGCCGGAGCCTCCAGTGCCCGCGAGGGCGCGCACGACGGCCCGATCGATGAATGTCACGCGCGGATCCGATTCCAGAGAGTAGTCATCAGTTCTTCCTCAGGCCGCCCCAAGAGCGGGCGAACGATTTCCAGAGCTTCGGCCACCGCGCTTGGCTCGGCTCCGGCGTTGAGAGCGCCCCTCAAATGCGAATGGAGCTGCCGCTCCGCTCCCTGCACCGCCACCTGGGCGATGACGCAGAGTTCGCGCCGAGCCAAATCGAGCCCTGGGCGGCCAAGGGTCCGGCCGTATCCTTCGACCAGCATCCATGCCTCGAGCGAGGGATGCATGGCGCGAACGTTCTGGCGCAGCCGCTCGTAGTTGGCGCCGTATACCATGCGGCATACCACCTCGCCCCGCTCCAGCCAATCCGCGGCCATGCTATAGTCGGTGCCGTCTTCTCCCGGAGCAGGTGTAGGCCCGCTGACCCGGCGCCAGATGGCGGCCGCGTTGAGCGTTCGGGGCCAGCCGAGCATCAGCACCGACTGGAGCAGCAGCTCTTCCACCCAGATAGGCGGCACCCCGGTGGCCAGTGAGGTGCGGCACCTGGCCTCGATAGCGCTCTCCACCCCGATTGCAATGACGGTGGCGAGGCTTACCAGCTCCCGGGTCGGCGCATCCAGGCTCTTCAATCTCGCGTCTTCCCGCTCGACATGCCGAATCCTCCTGCCGCGTCAGGTGCGAAAAAACCGCAGCCCACCCTCGGCTCGAAATTCACCGGTCGTCGTACCTCTCGTATTCCGAATCGGCTGCACCGCGTAACCTGCCAGCGGCTCGAACGGATATTCCGGCGCCTGTACGCCGGGAAGCCGAGCCACCAGCTCGCGGAGAATCGCCAAGAGCGCGATCCCGGAGGCGCGCATATCGCCGTCGATCACCTTGAGCGCCAGGCCGATTCCAAGCGCCGGAAGGGCGGCGCAATAGACCCCGTCGGCGCCGATCTTTGCCATCACCCGTCCCGGCCACGCCGCCATGAGGTCGGTGCATAGCCGCCCGCTCCCCCCCACCAACTCGGGGTGCCCCATCATCGCCTGGAGAATCCGCTGCGCCGCCGGTTCCCGCGAGGCGCCGAACCGGGCGTACGCGAGCGCCATCCGGCGGAGGGGGAGCCCAAAGCAGGTAGCGGCACATCCATCCACCCCCTTCGCGATCTTTTCGATCGGCGCGTCGGTCCACCGGGAAATCTCGGCGGCAATCCGCTGCTGCACCGGATGAGCGTCCTCGTTGTACCCCGCCAGCGGCCACCCATGGTGCCGAGCCAGCGCCAGCATGCCGGCATGCTTTCCCGAACAGTTGCTCCATTTCGGGGTCATGGTGACGGTACCGCGCGCCACCTCCTTGGCCACCGCGGGAGAGAGCGGCGTGTGGATGCCGCAGGCCAGCTGTTCCTCGGTCAGGCCGACCTTGGCCAGGAACCCCTCGATCACCTCGAGGTGCACCGCCTCGCTCGAATGGGAGGCACAGGCCAGCGCAATTTCCCGGTCGGTGAGGCCGAACCGGTCGGCCGCGCCGTCCTGCACCATCGGCAGCGCCTGAAACGGCTTGGCGGCGGAGCGCCACCAGGTGACCGGCCCGCCATCCCGCGCCACCGCCAGGAGGCGGTCGTCGGCATCGACCACCGCCGCCGACACCGGATGGATGGCTTCCACCAGTTCCCCGCGGGTGGCCACTACGTGGAGGTCGGTCTGGTCCATGGCGCGGGAAAGATAGCGGCGGCCTCTGGACCCGCGGGTTACCTTTGGCCGATGCGCCCGACTCCTCAGCCCCCCCCCATTCTGCGCGACCGCCTGATCCAGCTCCTCGACCGGATGAAGAGCCGCCGGCTCGTCGTTATCGGCGACGTGATGCTCGACCGCTACCTCCTGGGAGATACCGACCGTCTCTCCCCGGAGGCACCGGTGCCGGTGGTGGCCATTCGCGAAACCAGGAGCGCCTTGGGCGGCGCGGCGAATGTCGCGGCCAACGTCGCCGCCATCGGGGCGAGCTGCCGGCTGGTGGGGGCGGTGGGAGACGACAACCACGCGGCGGTCATCCGCGGCGAGCTCGCCGCCGCCAGGCTCGAGGACCGCCACCTCGTTCAGGTCTCCGGCCGCCCGACGACCACCAAGACCCGCGTCTTAGCCCGCGGGCAGCAGGTGGTTCGGATCGACGAGGAAATCGACGCTCCGGTGCAGGGCCAGGATCAGGAGCGGCTGATTTCGACCGCGCTGGCGGCGCTGGTCGATGCCGATGCGCTGGTGCTCGAAGACTATAACAAGGGGGCGCTGACCGAGGCGCTCATCGTGGCGGCCATCGGCGCGGCACAGCGGCGCGGCATCCCGATCGTGGTGGATCCGAAGTTCCGCAACTTCTTCAGCTATGGCGGCGCCACAGTCTTCAAGCCGAACCGGCGCGAACTGGAAGCGGCGCTCGGTGCCACCCTCGATCTCCAGGGAGACAATGCCTTGCAGGAGGCGCTGACCAAACTCAAGGTTGACAACCTGCTTCTGACCCTGGGGAGCGACGGGATGGTTCTCGTCACCAAGGATCATTCGCTGATTCATATCCCGAGTCTGGCGCGTGAGGTCTACGACGTTTCCGGCGCGGGCGACACGGTGACCGCGTGGGTTGCCACCGCACTCGCCGCCGGCGCCTCGATCAAGGAAGCGGCCCATGTGGCCAACTATGCCGCCGGCATCGAGGTGGGAAAAACCGGAGTGGCGACCGTGGCGCCCGGCGAGGTGCTCGCTATTCACGAGGAGCGCCACGACGCCCTCGGCCGGCTCAGGCGGGGCGGGGTGATCTAGAGTCATTGCGAGCCGCGCAGCGGCGAAGCAATCTCCCGTTGACCCCCTCCCCCTGACCGGGTACTTTCCGCCTCCCGATATCGGGCGATTAGCTCAGCTGGTTAGAGCGCGCGCCTCACATGCGCGAGGTCGGGGGTTCGAGCCCCTCATCGCCCATCAAACACACAACAACTCCCCAACGTGCATGTTGGGGAGTTGTTTTTTGGCGTGTGCAGTGAACGTCACCTTTCTCCTGCCCTTCGAGCGCGCCGGGCCTGCACCGTAAGAGGGCAACGGCGGAACCCCGTAGCCTACAGCGGCGGATTTCCGTAGCGCCCTAAACCTTCCCCCCCGACATTACCCCAAACGACATCCCTTCGGGGTCCATCAGAATCGCCAGCATGTCGCCGTCCGGCATCGCTTGCGGCGGCACCAGCACCCGCGCACCCATGCCGACCGCTTTCTCCACCGACTTCGCGACATCGCTCACCCCAACAAAGAGCTGCACGAAGGTCGGCGCCTCCGGCGGTGCTGGCCAGATCCCGCCGTTGATTCCCTCCTCTGAGCCGGTGTCCACCATGCGGTAGTTGAGGGCATTATTCTGGCTGATCTCCCAGCCAAAGAGCCCGCTATAGAAATCGGCGACCTTCTCGGGACGTTTGGCAATGATCTGCCACTGCAATACCGGGTGACCCATCTGGTGCTCCTTACGGGTGGTGAGTTGTGGTGAGTGAATTGAAATGAATTTCCAGTTCGAAGAGCTCGTCCCGCGGCCCCTCCCCCTTCAGGTACTCGGCCAGCTCGCGCCGAAACCGGTCGATCCGCTGAACGGCACCGGGCACCCGCGCCCGGCTGGCGGCAATCGTGGTCCGGCTCGTGGCAAATTCCCCTGGCGGCCGCATCGCCTCCTTGGCCAGCGCCGGAAGCCGGGTGACGGCATCTCCCATCGTGTCGATCCAGCGGGTGCGGCTCTCCATCACCAGCAGCCCGAGCCGGACCAGCCGATCCACCACCAGCGTCACTTCATCGGGGGTGAGATCGAGCACCCGCGCAATCCAGCGGATGTCGGGGCGGAAGCCGTCAAGGCGGAGGAGTTCGAGCAGCGCAAAGTGCTCCCAGTCGTTCACCAGCCGCGTCAGGTCGACCGAGAGCCGGTTCTGCTCGGCGAGGCGCGTTTCGAGGAGTTCCGAGCCCGCGCCTTGGATTTCGTTTGCCACGAAGCCATCGATGGCCGGTCCGTCGAAGCCGAGCCGGACGCCGAGCTTTCGGATGGTGCGATCGGTGAGCCGCCGCTTTCCCCGCAGCAGTTGCGACAAGGTGGCATGATCGACGCCGAGAAAGTTGGCAAAGGCGCGCAAGGAGTATCGAGGATTGCGCGCACAACGGCGGCCCAGCTCGACCTGCAACAGCCTTCGAAAACTTGGCAGGGTCGATCGCTCGCGGAGCGATCCTTCAAGGGTCGTCTTCATGGTGGACAGTCTAGCGGGCGGGGGGAGGAGCGGGAAGAGTGCTGAGAAACAAACTGGGGCAGCAGCGCTGCCCCATGGGCCCTGCTGGATTTGAACCAGCGCGCTACGGATTATGAGTCCGCTGCTCTAACCAGGCTGAGCTAAGGGCCCGAACGCCAACCACGAGTGAATCCTACAACTCTCCTCGGCGTCATGCACGGGTGGCACCCCCGTCGTTAACTTTCCC
>JABFSM010000237.1 GCA_013140635.1 Gemmatimonadales bacterium | reverse complement strand
ATCTGGAGCTTCTTCTCCGGCTCGCTCAGCTTGACGGCAAAGAGCTCGCCGGTGCCGCTTCGATTCACGCCAAAGAAGACGGTCGTCGCATCGTCGCTCATCACCATCTGGGCGATCGGCGCGTCGCTGCGGTAGAGAGTCGTCGTGTCGCCCGCGCCGAAGGGGGGCGACCACTTCACCAACCGGTCGGGACGGGCGTTGGCCCCTCCCGCCGGGGCGCCGGCGGTTGCGGCGGAATCGGGACGACCGCGCGCCGGGGCGATCGCTTCGAGGTAGTAGAGTCCCTCACCCTGGGGCATCCAAGCGACCGACCGCCTGCCGCCATCGGTGCGTTGCGCCGCCGGTATGCTCGAGGTATCGGCCACCTCACGGAGGGGGCGCTTCGCCACCTCGGCCAGGACCTTTCCCGAGGCATCCCAGACTTCCTCGACGGTGCCGAAGCTCCCGTATTGGACGACGTAGGAAAACGGCTTCTTCATCGTCGTCACCCGGAAGTACTTGCCGTCGGGAGAGGGGTCGACGTTCGAGATCATGGCCGGGGCGCCGATCTTCTGCACCGCCCGGGTCTTCACGTCGATCGTCACGAGTTGCCCGGTGACGTAGTATTCCATCAGTTGTTGTTCGAAGGGCACTTCGAGGAGGCTCGCGAACTGCCGCTGCGGCGACTTCGCTCCGTCGAGCCAGAGGGCCACCTTGGGTCCGGTGGCAACCGGCGGCGCCGTCGGTTCGGTGCTCCGGTTCTCCGGCACCACCACCGTCACGATGCTTCCGCCGCCGCTCGTCCAGTCGACCGACGTGACGAGAGTTGCCAGGAGCGGGCTTTTCGTCGGCGTCAGCGCTCGCGATTTCCCGGTCGCGATGTCCGCCACATACACATGCGACGCCTTGTCGAAATTGGCGACGAAGGCGATTTGCCGGCCGTCGGGCGACCAGGTGGCCCCGCTGGCCAAAGCACCCGCCGGAATCTCGATCAGGGTGGCCCGCCCCGTGGTGGCCTCGACCACTTCAAGCCGCGCGAGCCCCCTGGTGGTGAGCGAGCGGGCGCGATTGGCGGCGCCATCGACCTGCAATCCGGCGAAGTAGTAGTGCGGCTTGCCGAACTTGGCGACGGTCGGCATTCCCTCGGAGATCTCTCTGAGAAAGTGCGTTCGGTCGGGGCTCTGTTGGGTGAGGACCACGTTGAGATGCCGCGGCGCGGTCACCAGCTTCGCGACTTCGGCGGGCGGGGCCACGTAGGTCTCCGCCGCCAGCCGGGCTCGGCTGGACGCCAGGTCGGGCGCCGCATCCCCATTCTGCCGGGCCGGCGCCTGCGCGGCCACGGTGGTGGCGAGGAGGGTCCAGGCCGCGAGGCCGCGAGTCAGAGCACGGCCGAGAGAATGGACTAAGTGCATACGGTGACCTCTTGGAAAGACGGGACGGAGACTGGGAAGCGGCATGCCCGGCCGCATGACAAAGGATACGTCCGGCCCGGCGTTTTCGCTGGCGGCCGAAGGGAGTATCTTCCGCGACCCCAGAATGACAATCACGCGCGGCATTCTCCAACTCGGCGGACGTTCCGGCGGGCATCTCCGGCGCCGCGAGGCGTCCTACTTACCCTCGGGCGGCGACGTCCAGGTGAGCGACCGCCTGATCAGGGCTCACGGTCTCCGCACCGGCGATGACCTGGAAGGGGAGACGGGCCAGGGACGCGCCTCCAATACCCTCGAACGCATTGCGACGGTAAACGGCCGGCCCGCGGAGGGCCGACCGGAGCGGCCCGAGTTCGGCCGGCTTCCGGCGGTGCATCCGAACGAGATCCTTCGGCTCGAGTGCGGTCTCGTCAGGCAGGGCCAGCCCGACCCGACCAATCGCCTTATCGATCTGCTCTCCCCTTTGGGCAAGGGCCAGCGGGCCCTCATCGTGGCACCCGCCAAGGCGGGCAAGACGATGATCCTGCAGTCGATCGCCGAAGGGGTGAAGACGAATTACCCCGACGCCGCGCTGATGATTCTCCTGGTCGACGAGCGGCCCGAGGAGGTCTTCGAAATGGAGGCGGCGGGATTCGGTGAAGTCGTCGCCTCGAGCTTCGATCACCCGCCGGCGCAGCATGTCGCGCAGGCGGAACTTCTCCTTGAACGCGCGCGGCGGGGTGTGGAGGAGGGGCGGGACGTGGTGCTGGTGGTCGATTCGATTACCCGGCTGGCCCGCGCCTACAATGCCGTCGAGAAGGGAACCGGACGCACGCTGAGCGGCGGGCTCGACGCCCAGTCGCTGGAAAAGCCGAAGCGGTTCTTCGGGAGCGCGCGCAAAGTCGATCCGGGGCAGGGAGCCGGCTCACTCACCATCATCGCCACCGCCCTCGTCGACACCGGCAGCAAGATGGACCAGCTCATCTTCGAGGAGTTCAAGGGAACCGGAAACAGTGAGCTGGTCTTGAGCCGAGATCTGGCCGAGCGGCGCGTCTTTCCCGCCATCGACTTGCTGGCGAGCGGCACCAGGAAGGAAGAGCTCCTCCTCTCTCCGGAGGGGCTGGCGGCGTCGCAGGTGCTCCGAAAGCGGATTGCCCGGCGCACCCCCCTCGAGGCAATGAACGACCTGCTGGCCGACTTCCGAAAGTATCGGACCAACGCGGAGCTGGTTCAGGCCCTCGCCAAGGAGTGATCGCGTGCATTGTCGCCTGACGCTCGCCACGTTGGCCGTTCCAGCGCTGCTCGCCGCCCAGACTCCCCCTCCAGCATCCCGACCCGCCGCCAAGGCGCACCGCGTCGACGCCGGCCCCGCCATCGACGGACGGCTGAACGATGCCGCGTGGGCCGGCGCGCCCCCGCTTTCGGCCTTCGTCCAGCACGAACCCTTCGACAACCAAGCGGCCACCGAACGCACCGAGGTTCGGATCGTCTTTGACCGGGACGCCTTGTATATCGGCGCCAGGCTCTACGACTCCGATCCCGCCGGGATTATCCGGGGTGAAGTGCGGCGCGATGCCAACCTCAAGGAGCAAGACTCCTTTTTGATTCTCCTCGACACCTACCTCGACCGGCAGAACGGATTCGCATTCGGCACGACGCCGTCCGGCATCGAGCATGACGGGCAGGTGACGCGGGAGGGGGAGGGCGGTTTCGGCGGCCCCGCCACCGGCACCCCCCAAGTGGCGGGGGGACAGGCCAATCTGAATTGGGATGCCACATGGACGGTGGCGACCTCGGTCGATTCGCTGGGCTGGGTCGCCGAGTTCCGCATTCCCTTCGAAACGCTGCGCTACTCGGGCGGGAGTCCCCAGACCTGGGGGCTCAACTTTTCCCGCTTCATTCGCCGGAAAAACGAAGAGGACTTTTGGGCGCCGGTGCCGAGGCAGCACTCTCTGTACCGGGTATCCCTGGCCGGCACGCTCGAAGGGGTGATGCCGCCCACTCGGCGGGTGGCGCTGGTCACGCCCTACGCGCTCGGGACGTTGCACCGGGACTTCGTGGCCGCCGCCAAGACCGACGCGGCGGTCGACGTCGGCGTCGATGCCAAGCTTGGCGTGACGCCAAGCCTAACGCTCGACCTGACTTATAACACCGACTTCGCCCAGGTCGAAGTGGACGAGCAACAGATCAACCTCACGCGCTTCAACCTCTTCTTTCCCGAAAAGCGTCCCTTCTTCCTGGAAAACGCGGGAACCTTCGCGGTGGGCACCCCGGAGTCGGTCGAGCTCTTCTTCAGCCGGCGCATCGGCATCGACGGCACCCGGTCGGTGCCGCTGCTCGGAGGGGGCCGGCTGACCGGGAAGGTCGGCGGGCTCACCCTCGGGCTGCTCGATATCCAGACGGAGCGGGTGCGGGACCAGGAAGTGATCCTCACCCCTCCCGAGAACTTTGCCGTGGCGCGCGTATTGAAGGAGCTGCCCCGGCGCTCTCGGGTCGGCGTGATCGCGGTGAGCCGGTTCAACGCCGACAGCACCGGCGATCGCAACGTCACCGTCGGCGCCGATGCCCGGCTCGGAATCGGGGAGCGCATTACGCTCGACCTGTACGCCGCCCACTCCGAGACGCCGTCACGAACCGGCGCGTCGAATCTGGCCAACCTGAGCGGGAGCTATCTCACCCGAAATTGGGAAATCGGGATGGCGGTTCGCCAGGTCGACCCCGACTTCAACCCGGAGGTGGGGTACCTCGAACGGCCAACCTTCCGGTACTACAACGTGCGATTCCTGCGGCATCTCCGCACCCCCAACGTGGGGTGGTTCCGGGAATTCCGGCCTCACGTCACCTTCCGCCAATACGACGATACCGATGGGCGCCCGCAGAGCCGGCTCTTCCACTTCGACAGCCACTTCGTGTTCGCCAACGGGGCCTTCTTCGAATCACCGGTCAACTTCGTGCGAGAAGTGCTCCGGACGCCGTTTCAGATCTCCCCGGGCGTGGTCATCCCGGCCGGTGTCTACGACTGGGTGGAATGGGCGACGATTTACAACACGAATCTGAGCGCGCCCTACGCGATCAGCGGCCGGGGCACGGTCGGCGCCTTCTATACCGGACGCCGCATCAGCAGCCAGATTTCGTTCATCGCCCGGCCCAACGAGAAATTCAATGCCACGGTGCGCTGGAATTACGAGCACGTGGTGCTCGATGAGGGGAGGTTCGACCGGGTGCTGCTCGGCTTGCGACTGGCCTATACCTTCACCCCGCGAATGTATCTGCAGTCGCTCACCCAGTGGAACAATCAGAACAACAGCTTGTCCGCCAACGTCCGCTTCGGATGGTTAGGTCCCGCCGGCACCGGGCTCTTCGTGGTGTTCAACGAGGGGCGCGAGACCGGCCCGAACCACCGGCCGCTCGACCGGGCGCTGGCGGTGAAATTCACCCGACAGTTCGACCTCGCGCACTGAAGTCATCTGGCGGGGGCATGCCCCGAATTCAGTGGCTTCGGATTGCCGCGCCGATGGAGTCGGCGAGCATACGGAAGAGGTTTCGGCCCTCCCGGTCGCGAATACTGAGGTTCACGCCGTTCTGGTCGGCGCGAAAGTCGAGGAGGGACCGGCCGCGATCGTCACGCACGGATACTATGGCGCCCTCGGTATTCGTCTCGAGCTTGAAGGTGCCCCGGCGCGTGGCGTAGCCGTATTGGCGGTTTCCGACGTCGAAACTGCCCGCGGCGCGGACGCCGCCCGAGCCGTCCTTCGCCAAGGTCGCGTCGAGGGACCGAATCTGCGAACGGCGCCAGCGGTCGGCCTGATATCGCGGGAGGTTGATAGAGCGGGTGATGTTGCCCGGCTCGAAGGTGACTTCTCCGACGGCCACCATGTCGCCGTCGGTGAGTTCTGTCTGGTCGGCGCACCGGAAGCCGGTGCGACTGTCGAGCCGGCGTGAGTTCTCAAGAGCCAGCGAACAGTCTCGGAGGACCTCGAGGATCGCCGGGTCGGTCAGCGCCACTTGCAGCGCAATCTTGCCGGTTTCGGCGGTGCCGGTGGGCTCGATGTGAAGGCCGGTGATATCGCCGACGCGCTGGCCGTCAAGACGGAAACCGAGATCGGCCAAGGTCCGCGGAATCTCGCTGCCGACGGAGGCGAGGAGACTCCGAACCTCCGCCTTCCCTTTCCGGACTCCGGCGATGGCGGTCATGCCGAGGCCGAATACGAGGAGCGCGCCGAGCCCGATCCGTAGCCAGTAGCGATTCATGGGAGCCTCCCGAAGCGGTGGTGCGAGCAGGTCATGTTGCAACCTGGTACGCCGGTCCGAGCTGGTTTGTTTCAGTTTGCTTGCTCGCGGTTTAGGCGCTCCGTATGTTCCCGGCCAATCCTCCGAGGAGCGGGCGTGGAAGCCATGGCGAGAATTGGATTCGCCCTTGTGGTGCTGGCTGGATGCACCCTCGAACAGCGGCCTCCCCATTCCGCCTCCAGCTCCTCGGCGGCCTTGGGCGAGGTGTTGCGGGCGCCGCCCGACTCGGAGATTCCTCAAGGCCCGATGGGAGTGGCGATCCGCCGGGGGAGAGCGCTGCTGGCGCACACGGGGGACAGCCTTCCGAAGCATTCGGCAAATTCCCTCCGTTGCTTCAGTTGCCATCTTGGCGAGGGGATCCAGGCCAACGCCTTGTCGCTGGTCGGCGTGTATGCGCGGTTCCCCCAATACCGGAGCCGCAATGCGATGGTCAACCTCCTCGAGGATCGCATCAACGATTGCTTCGAACGGAGCATGAACGGAACCGCGATACCGCGCGACGGGCGGGAGATGCGGGAGATCATCGCCTACCTGGCGTTCATCTCGCGCGGGGTCGCGTCACCGGGGGTGCTGCCGGGGGTGGGGCTTCCCGAGCTTCCCCCGCTGACCCCCGATACTGCCCGGGGCCGGACGTTGTACGCCGAGACCTGTGTTCGCTGTCATGGGGCGGAGGGGGAGGGGACCCCGATCGCCCCCCCGGTGTGGGGGCCGCGCTCATTCAACATCGGCGCCGGCATGGCCCGGCTTCGGACCGCGGCCGGATTCATCTGGAAGAACATGCCGAACGACCGCGCCGTCCGGCTGACGGAGCAGCAGGCGGTCGACGTGGCGGCCTACGTGGTGTCGCGCCCCCGTCCGGATTTTGCGCGCAAGGAATACGATTGGCCTAACGGTGATCCGCCGCCCGACGTGGCGTACCCGACCCGCGCCGCCCGCCCGCCGGTTCCGCCTCCGGCGAAACCGTAGATAACCCCACGCTCGAAAGAGGTATCGGATGGAACGCAGAGGATTCTTCGCCCGATTGGCCGCCGCGGCGGGCACCGCCGCCGCCCTGCCGTCCCGTGCGCTCGCCCAGGGGTCTCCGGCGTCGCCGCACGACCGATGGCTCACCGGCTTGACCGGGGCGCACAAGTGCTTCTTCGACTTTCCGGAGCACGATGGGGGGCGCCCCCTGCTGCACATCATGAACTACATCAACACGTACAAGGCGGCCTACGGGGCGGCGCCCGGCACCATCAACACGGTCGGGACCTGCTACGGCGCTCCCGACCGGCCCTCGAGCATGGCGCTGGGCTGGAACGATTTCCTCTGGGAAAAGCACAAGATCGGCGAGCTACTCGGCCTCACCGACCCGGTCACCAAGGCACCCTCCAAGCGGAACATGTTCTATCGCCCGCGCGCCGGCGACCCGGTGCTGATGAACGGCGCGGCGGCGGCGGCGGGCATGGAGAACCTGCAGAAGCAGGGCACCGTCTTTCTGATGTGCAACAACGCCCTCGCGCGCTGGGTGGCCTTCCTGTCGGGGAGCGGTTCCAAGGGCAATCCGGCGGAGATCGAAAAAGAGATCCGCGCCAACCTGATTCCGGGTGTGGTGGTCGTGCCGGCGATGGTGATCGCGATCGAGAAGGCGCAGGGGGCGGGGGTGGCGTACAATAGGCAGTAGGAAAGAGGGAGGAGGGAAGAGGGAAGAGGGAAGAGAGGGCGCTGTCATCGCGAGGCCGTGAAGCGGCCGTGGCGATCTTGGGAGATTGCTTCGGCGCTACGCGCCTCGCAATGACCCTCGTCCCTCCTCCCTCCTCCCTCTACTCGCCCTTCAGCTTTCCGATCTCCCTCCGCTCCCGCTTGGTCGGCCGGCCTTTGGGCGCTCCCCCCGTCATCCTGGCGGCCAGCCGATGCTGTTCCCCGATCCGTTCCCGGGTGGCGCGGCTTTCCGCCTCTTCGGTGTAGAGGGTCGCCGCGACCGAGGCGGGTCCTCGTTGCCGCGCGAGGGCGGTGACCGTGATGCGATGTTCGTACGGTCCCTGCCTGATCCGAAGGCGGTCCCCGACCTTCAAGAGCTTTCCGCGCTTGGTTTTGTCGCCATTCAGCTCGACCCGGCCGCCGTCCACCGCCACCGCCGCCAGCGCCCGAGTCTTGAAGAAGCGCGCCGCCCAGAGCCATTTATCGAGCCGGGCGGGATCGTCCGTTGGTTCGGTCATCCGGGCAGTTTAAGTTGCGCACGAATCCGCTGCCAGGTCCTGTGACCGATCCAACGCCGGCGCCTGTCGTTCCCGAAGGCTCGATCCCGCCTCACGCAGGGGAGCGCCGCCTCGGCTCCCCCGACCAGCCGAGTTTTCTGCGCTGGCTCTACGTGGGCCGCGTATTCCTCGCCGCCGTCGTGCTGGTTCGGGCGGCGGTCTTCCGGGTCGAGCAGCCGGAAGCGGCCTTCACCGCCACGCTGGTGGTGCTCCTCGCCTACGCAGTCACCGCGTACGGCTTCTACACCACGTTCGTCAAGAAGAGCCGGGGGAGTCTTGCCTTCCTGCAGTCGCAGGCGGCGATGGACCTCCTGCTGGTCACGACCCTCGTGCACTTCGAAGGGCCGGAGCAGAGCGTCTGGGCGGCGCTCTACGTGCTCGTCATTGCGGTTTACGCGCTGCTCATGCCGCTCCGGTCGGGAATCGTTACGGCCCTTTTCGGCGCGGCGATCTTCCTGGCCGATGCCTACTTCGCGCAGCCCGGAACCCCCGGAACGTGGCTCTGGGGGCAAGTGGCGGTCTTTACGGTCGTCTTCCTGGTGGTGGCCTTCCTCGGCCAGCGGCTGCGGACCGCGTCGGTCGAGCAGACCGAACTGGCGATCGAGCTCCACCGCGTTCGCCTCGAAGCGGACGAGATTCTCCGTAACATTCGGTCCGGAGTCATCACCGTTGACGGGCAGGGCCGGCTCGCGTTCATCAACGTGGCGGCGGAGCGACTCCTCGGGCTCTCCACCGCGGAGCACCTCGGGTTCCCGGTGCTCGACGAGCTGGAGCGGCGCTCACCGGCCCTCTTCTCGGCGGTCGCCGTAGGAATCCGGAAAGGGCGCCGGGTAAACCGCGCCGAAGGGACCGCGCAGCGAGCCGACGGCCACACGGTACCGATCGGCCTTTCGACCACGACTTTCGAACGCCCCTCCGAGGAGTTCCCCAGCGTTACGGCCATCTTCACGGACATTTCCGATCTCCAGCAGCTTCAGGTGCTCCACGTGCGCGCCGAGCGGCTCGAGGCGGTTGCGGCGCTCTCGGCGTCATTGGCCCATGAGATCCGGAACCCGCTCGCCTCGATTCGTAGCTCGGTGGAGCAGTTGGCGCGGAGCGCACGGGACGATCCCGACGACCGGGTGCTGGCCGATCTCATCGTTCGGGAGAGCGACCGACTGAGCCGTCTGCTCGGCGAGTTTCTCGATTTTTCGAGGGTTCGCGCCAGCCACTTCGTGACGGTCGACCTCACCGCCATTACCCGCGACGCGGCGCAGCTCGTTCGCGAGCACCCCGATACGGGGCCCGGCGTGGACATCGTGGTTCGGGGTGAGCCTGCCCTGGTCGACGCTGACGAGGACTTGCTGCACCGGATCGCCACCAACCTGATCCTCAACGCCGCCCAGGCGATGAACGGCACCGGTCGGATCGAGGCGATCATCGACTTCCCTTCACCGAACGAGCTGCCGCGCGGCAACGACTTCGAGCACCCGGTGCGGCTCCGGGTGCGCGATGACGGCCCGGGGATCGACCCCGACCTCCAGGAGCGCCTCTTCCAGCCTTTCGTCTCCGGCCGGCCCGGTGGAAGCGGCCTCGGCCTGGCGATCGTCGAGCGCGCGGTGGCCGCGCACCGCGGGCTGGTGTTGCTCGACTCTGCCCCGAACAAGGGGACCACGTTTACCATTCTCCTCAACGCCAAGTGGCCAACGGAGGACGGTGCATGAGTCAGCAGCCCTCGATCCTGATCGTGGACGACGAATCGGGCATTCTCGATACGCTTCGGATCCTGCTCCGTAAGGAGGGATTCGAGGTGACCACGGCCCAGGGGGGGAAGGCGGGACTCGACCAGATCCGCTCGGGGAACCACGACATCGTCCTGACCGATGTCCGGATGCCCCAGGTGACCGGTCTCGATATCCTGCAGGCGGCCAAGGAACAGGACACCATGACGCCGGTCATCTTGATGACCGCGCAGGCCTCCCTCCAGACCGCCATCCAGGCGGTCAACCAAGGGGCGTTCTACTACATCCAGAAGCCGTTCTCGAACGACGAGTTGCTCGCGATTCTCCGGCGCGCCTGCGAGTATCGCCAGATCCGGGTCGAGAACCGCCAGCTCAAGCAGGACATTCGCCGCAAGGACAAGAGCACCATCTCCCGGCCGATCGGCAAGTCACGCCGTTTCATCGACGTGCTGAAGCTGGCGGAGCTGGTCGCGCCCACCGACTCCACGGTCCTGATCCAGGGTGAGAGCGGCACCGGCAAGGAGGTCCTGGCGCGGTTCCTTCACAACTTCTCCCTTCGCGCCGAAGGGCCGTTCCTCTCGATCAACTGCGGCGCGCTGCCGGAGAATCTTCTCGAAAGCGAGCTCTTCGGGCATGTGAAGGGGTCGTTCACCGGCGCCGTGCGCGACAAGCAGGGGCTCTTCGCGGCGGCGCGGGGGGGCACCTTCTTCCTGGACGAGGTGGGCGAAATGCCTCCCTCGCTCCAGATCAAACTTCTTCGGGTGCTCCAGGAACGTGAGGTCATTCCGGTCGGCGCCACCGAGACGATCCCGGTGGATGTGCGGATCGTTGCGGCCACCAACCGCGATCTCGAGGAAGAAGTGCGGCGGGGCCATTTTCGCTCCGACCTCTTCTACCGGCTCAATGTCATCGCGCTGGAGCTTCCCTGCCTTCGCGACCGGCGCGACGATCTCGTCCTGCTCATCGATCACTTCTTTCAGGAGATGGCGAGCGAGCGGGACAATCCGCCCAAGGCGCTCTCGGCCGACGCGCTCGACGCCGTCATGGTCTACGACTGGCCCGGCAACGTCCGCGAGCTGCAGAACGCGCTCGAGCATGCGGTGGTGCTCAGCAAGGGAACCTTGATCGAGCCGGGCGCGCTGCCCGAGCGGATCACGCGCCGCCGCCGCGAGCCGCTGGTGGCGGAGCGGTCGTCGCCGAACCCCTCGCTCGAGGTGATCGAGCGCGCCTACATCATGTGGGTGCTGCAGGCCGAGGGAGGGAATAAGACCCGCGCGGCGGAGGTGCTGGGGATCGATCCCTCCACCCTCTACCGCAAGCTCAGCCGGTACGAGGAGCAACCGGCCGCCGGGTGATGCTGGCGGCGCTCGCGCTCCTCTTCGTTCTTTCCGGTGCCGCCGGCCTTTTCTATGAGGCGGTCTGGAGCCGATACCTCAGCCTCTTCGTCGGTCACGACGCCTACGCGCAGATCCTGACGCTCGTCATCTACTTGGGCGGCATGGGGCTCGGTGCGTTGTTGGTGAGCCGCCGTTCCCATCGAATTCGCGATCCGCTCTTTGCCTATGCCGTTGTCGAGGGGCTCGTCGGCGTTCTGGGCCTCCTCTTTCACGACAGCATCTACCTGCCGGTCACCGGCTGGGCCTATTCCAGCCTCTTTCCCGCCCTGGGCGGCGGGACCGGGGTGGTGCTCGCGAAATGGGCGCTCGCCGGACTCTTGATTCTTCCGCAGTCGATTCTTCTTGGCGCCACTTTTCCGCTGATGAGCGCCGGCACCTTACGGCGTCTGCCCGACCGGCCGGGGCGCACCCTCTCCATTCTCTATTTCACCAACAGCCTCGGCGCCGCGGCCGGGGTGCTGATCGCCGGGTTCTATCTCTTCCAGCTCGCCGGGCTCCCGGGCACCCTCATCGCCGCCGCGGGCCTCAACCTCCTGGTGGCGCTCGGCGCGCTGGTCGTCTCCAAGACACACCCGCTTGGTGAAGTGTCGGTAGGCCGGGACGTCGGTAGGTCGGTAGGCGATGAGCCTACCGACCTACCGACCTACCGACTCCCCCCCGGCGAACTCCGCGCCTTGCTGATGCTCCTCGCAGCCGGCACCGCCGTGGCCTCGTTCGTCTACGAGGTCGGCTGGATTCGGATGCTCTCGCTGGTACTCGGGAGTTCCACCCACTCCTTCGAGCTGATGCTCTCCGCCTTCATCCTTGGCCTCTCGCTCGGCGCCTGGTGGGTGCGCGCTCGGGCCGATCGTTTCACGGATCCGCTCCGCACCCTGGCCATCGTCCAGTTGGTCATGGGCGGGCTCGCGATCCTGAGCTTGCCGCTCTACCTCGAATCGTTCCAGTGGACCGCCACGCTGTTGCAGGCGACGGCCCGCACCGAGCCGGGCTACGTCTTCTTCACGCTGTCACGTTATGCCATCTGCCTCATCGTGATGCTGCCGGCCACTTTCTGCGCGGGCATGACGCTGCCGCTCATGACCCGGATGCTCATGGCCGGCAGCATCACGATGAGGCAGATGGCATAACGTGACAGCGTGAAGA
>JABFSM010000329.1 GCA_013140635.1 Gemmatimonadales bacterium | reverse complement strand
CTCCCACCCCCTCCCGTGGCCAAGATTCGCATCAAGCTTGCGGACGGGAAGGAGCGCACCATCCAAAGTATGGTCGCCACGACATTCTGGGGCGTTGACGGCGTTCCCATCTCCGCCGCGCAGTTTCTCGAGAGTCTCTTCGGGGCGTTGCCGGCCTTCTTCAAGGATGAGGACGAATTGCGGGCCATCTGGAGTGTGCCCGACACCCGAAAGGCGCTGATGCATCGGCTGGAGGAGAAGGGTTTCAGCAGGGAAGCACTCGGTGAGATGCAGAAGATTATCGACGCCGAGAAGAGCGATCTGTTCGATGTACTCGCATACGTCGCCTTTGCGCTCCCCCCGGTGCTTCGCGAGACTCGGGCCGCCGAGGCGAAGGCGAGTATCCATAGTGAGTTCACGGATATGCAGCAGGCCTTTCTCGACTTCGTGTTGGCCCAGTATGTGAAGGAAGGCGTCGACGAGTTGGATCAGGAGAAGCTCGGTCCGTTACTCCGGCTCAAGTACGGCAACGCCATTGCGGATGCCGTTCCCGATCTCGGCGACGCGGCGGAGATCCGGGGGCTCTTTATTGGCTTTCAGAAATACCTCTATCGACGGGCGGCCTGATACAAGCGCGTTTCCGTTGACACTGCGGAGCATAACATGGCAAAGCGACGTCCACATCTTGTCATTCAGCATGTGGAACGGATGTCACGAAAAATCCTCGAGGAGCATCCTGAGGTGGTACGGGAGTATGTCAAGGGTAAGCGGGGGGTATACGCCCTCTACAAGCGAACTCGACTCTACTACGTCGGACTGGCCTCCAATCTTCGCTCGCGTCTCAAGGCGCACCTTAAGGATCGCCACGGCCGAGCGTGGGATTTCTTCAGCATGTATCTGACCGATTCCGACGACCATCTGCGCGAGCTCGAGGCTCTTACCTTACGAATCACCCTTCCGAAAGGCAACAGGTCAAAGACCAAGTTTGTCCGCTCTCAGGACCTGAGGCGTTACTTCAAGCGCAAAATCTCCGAGCAACAGCGAAAGGAGCTATCGAAGCTCTTCGGGCCCTCCGGCGTGGATCGAGTTCGCAGGCAGCCGGAACGTAGCGGCGGGAAGGAACCGAGCCTAGCCCGCTACGTGACTGCCCGGATGCCGATTCGGTGGATCTATCGGGGCAAGCTCTATCGCGCCGTCGTGAGGTCGAATGGGAAGATCAAGTTCAAGGGCAAGGTGTATGACAATCCTTCACTGGCAGGCTCAAAGGTCTCTGGACGGGCCACGAACGGGTGGACGGTGTGGCTGTATGAAGCCACTCCGGGAGAATGGGTGCCGCTGGATCGGCTGAGGCGGAGACGCTGATGGGAAAGGACTGAACTCACTCGACCAACCGTTTATTGAACCTGAACCGCCGCATCTCGACGATCCGCATCGCACCGAACCTGGCATGAACGGGATTCAAGATCATGTTCTGCTCTTCCGGCACGATCGCCGACGGAACCAACAACAGCGGAGTCTTTGCCGCCTCGAGCCAGGCATCGCCAATCGGGCGACAGGGCTCACCGCCCTCATAACCCTGCCAACTTCTCGACAGCGACCTGATGAGGTCATACGGCATTGGGAATGTCGAGGGTGAGGAGCAGGAGGTTGTCTGGAGCCTCCTCTTGATCCAAGTGCGCGAGGAGCTCTAACACCGCGAGCGCCCGTGAAGAAGAGGCGTACACCGCTGCTCGGCCCAGACTGTTCCACACGTGCGTGAATTTGGTGGGTCGTTTCGCCGAGCGTACCTTTATTGTGCCTCCGAGCCCCTTTTCCGGAGACCGGGCATGCCCGTGACCACCAGACTGTTGCATCGACTGAACGAGGCGCTCGGCGATGACGCTGCAGACGATTTGCTCGCATGTTTTCGGGAGGCGAGCGAAGTGAACCGCGCCGCGGTGCGGGAATTGGCCGAGCTCTATATCACCCGGTCGGAGGCGCGCATCGATCAACGGATGGCGGAGCTGCGGGGGGACCTGCATTCGGCGCTCGACGTGCACCGGGGCGAGATAGGGTCTGCGCTTGCAGAACTTCGAGGGGAGTTTCGGTCCTCGATTGGGGAACTTCGAGGAGAGTTTCGATCGGCGCTTGGAGCGTTTCGGGGGGAAATGCGCTCGGACTTGGCGAACCAGCGCGCCGAACTGCTCAAGTGGATGTTTCTCTTCTGGGCCGGTACCGTCGTTCCCCTGGCCGGGCTGCTCCTGGCCCTCCGCGGCCCACGATAGGCCGGCGCGAATTCCCTTTTGTTGCTCGCTGATATTGAGACAGTTTGATGGTTACCAAAGCGCTGCAATAAGTATTGTCGCATATTGCTTTAACAACATAAGCAGCTTATGTTGTGTCAATGCCGAACGTTCGCTCGTACCTCGCCACCATCGGCCGCAAAGGCGGCATCAAAAGCCGGCGCCACCTTGACCCCGAGGACGCCCGGCGCATGGTGAGCGTCCGCGAAGCTCGGCGCGCCTTCCGGAAATTCCATACCTCCTGTTTCTGGTCCTATCGGCGGGATCTGCCCATCGGCGTGAATGACGTGGTGTGGGTCGCGGAACAACTGATGAAGCACGGCAACCGCGAGGCGTGGAGAATAGGAACGGCGTTATGCCGTTAACCGAATTCCAGAGCCAAGTGCTGGCGCTGATTGGCCGGAGCCGAACCCCGGATAGCTACCTCGCCGGTGGGGCCGCGCTGCACTTCAAGCCCAACTCGCTCCGCTTCAGCAACGACCTCGACTTCTTCAACGACTCCGAGGTGCGAGTCGCCACGGCCTTCGCCCAAGATCGCACTGCGCTCGAGGCCGCCGGTTTCACCATCGACGTCGAGCTCAGCCAGCCCGGCTTCGTTCGAGTAACGGTCCAGCGCGACGGCGAGTCGACCCGCATCGACTGGGCCCACGATTCGGCCTGGCGCTTCCTTCCACCGGTGCAAGATCCTCTCGGTGGGTACTTGCTGCATGAGGTAGATCTCGCCGTCAACAAGACCCTCGCCCTGGCCGGTAGAGACGAACCCCGCGACTACGTCGACATCCTCTTTGTGCATCAACGAGTCTTGCCGCTCGGTGGCTTGATCTGGGCCGCCGTGGGAAAAGATCCCGGGTTCACTCCTCTCTCGCTCCTCGAACTGCTGAAACGCCGGGGAAGGCACCGTCCCGAAGAGCTCGCCCGGCTCGATCTCGTGGCCCCGTTCGATCTGGTGGCCGCCAAGGAAATCTGGCTGGCCGCGCTCGAGGCAGCCGACCAGTTCATCCGCTCGAGGCCCGCCGACGAACTCGGCTGCCTCTACTACTCCGCATCCCGGAACGAATTCGTGCTCCCCGGGCCCGGGGCATTGGCTCCCGAGCTCTCTTTGCAC
>JABFSM010000099.1 GCA_013140635.1 Gemmatimonadales bacterium | reverse complement strand
CCGCCCCCCCATCCGGAGTACCGCTCCTCTTGGAAGAGACACTCACCCTCCCGCACTCGGCCATGTGGAATGCCGAGATCTTCCTGTTCACCAAGACGCAGCTGCTCCAAGATGGCGACGGGCGGACGACCACCGCGACCGTACAGTACCGCGGCCATGTCGAGTCGGGCCTGTTCGGCTACGACAACTGCCCTGCCGGAGCCATGTGCATCGCAAGCCTCGTCTACGCGCCCCTGACGTTCCGAATCGAGGGGGATTCACTGTTTCAGATCCTCCCGCCCGGTCACCCTGCCGGCCCGAAGGTGTACGGCCGTCTCCGAGGGCGGCGCTAGCGGCCTGTCACAAGAGGATGGAGCCTATCGGCTCGAGGCGGGTCTGTCTCGACGGCGCCTATAGGGCGGCCCACCAGGCTCCGTTAGGTACCGAGACCACCCTTGCCTCCATGTCCCGCGCTCACCTCGAGTTCGGGCAAGCTCTTTGCAACGCCCGCAATGGGGGCCATCTTCCCTCTGCGCAATCGCAACCGTTTGAGGACGCATGCCCTTCCTCAAGTGCCCTGTGGTGCAAGGCCTCCTTCCTTCCTGCGTGCTGGCGTGCGGGCTAATCGGCGCAACTCCCCAACCGCTTGCGGCACAACAGCCTCCCGCCTTCGAGCGCTACTCCATCGACCGAGGCCTCTCACAGAGCACGGTGCGGGCGGTGCTACAAGACCAAGCCGGGTTCATCTGGCTCGCCACGCATGACGGACTCAACCGGTTCGACGGCTACACCTTTACGGTATTCCGGCATGACGACGCCGATTCCTCGAGCCTCAGCCACAACTTCACCTATGCGTTGGCGGAGGAGACGAACGGCGTTCTGTGGGTGGGAACCGGCCACGGCCTCAGCCGATTCGACACCCGTACCGGCCGCGCCACGACCTATCTCTTCCCGGCACAGGACTCCGATCCCAATGACAATGTGATCCTGTCGGTGCTCCGAGACCGCTCCGGGCGGCTCTGGGTGGGAACACCGAACGGCCTTGCCTTGCTCGACACCGCGGCAAAGCAGCTCCAGCCGCAGCGCGCGCCTCCACTGCGGCCGAGGGTCTCCGTTGTCACCCTCCACGAAGATCGGGACGGCATGCTCTGGCTCGGAACGTTCCGGGCAGGCTTAGTGCGCTTCGACCCGAGAGACGGGTCCGCAAAGAGCTATCGCCTGGGACCGGTCGGTCCGCCATCGCTCCTCCCTCCCGCCGACGCCGTCAGAGCAATCTACGAAGGCCCGGACGGCCAATTGTGGATCGGAACCAATAGCGGGTTGGCAACCTTCGATCGCGTTTCGGAGCGCTTCACCACACACCCGCTGATCTTCGACGCAGGGCTCAAGCGCCCCGCGGTGACCGCAGTGGTCGGCGATTCGACCGCCGCGCTCTGGATCGGTACCGAGGGGAGTGGTCTGTACCGACTCGATCCTCGTACAGGGGCGTCAACGCAGTTCTCCACCTCCGAGTCCAACCCCGCGAGTCTCGGCACGAACACGGTCTACGCTCTCAGGATCGAACGCGGAGGCGCGCTCTGGATCGGTTTGGTGGGCGGCGGCGCCAATCGCTTGGACTTGGGCACGCGCCGGTTCGGTTTGCTCTCGGCCACGAAGAACGGTGTGCCGGGATTGAGCAACCGATTCGTGCAGGTCCTCCATGTGGACCGTGAGGGTATCGCATGGATTGGCACGCTCGGCGGCGGTCTCAATCGCTTCGATCGGCGTACCGGCGAAGTGCGGGTGGTGACGCCGCGCCTGAGTGCGGCGGACAACGAGGCCCTCCTCTCGGTTCGCGGAATTGCGGAAGACCCATCGGGCTTCTTGTGGATCACGGCCGCGTACGGCGGGATCTACCGGTTCGATCGGCGCACCGAGCGGTTCACCCGTTTTGTGCCGCCACCGTGCGCCGCGATCACCTGCCGTATCCCATCGATCGCGCTGCTCCGCGTGGATCGTCGCAACCGCGTCTGGTTCGCCGGTAATCTCATCGCCGCACACTTGGATTCCGCCCGGCAGTCGGCGGTGTCGTTTCCGATCGCCGGAATCAGCAATGTCGTGTTCGAGGACCGGCATGGCACCATCTGGTTGGGCACGCGCGGGGGCCTGAGTCGGATCGACAACGGCACCGCCCCCCTGGTGCAATACGAGTATCGGCCAGGCGATCCCACTAGTCTCAGCCACAACGACGTCCGGTCCATCATCGAGGACCGGGAAGGCACGCTGTGGATTGGCACCGCGATGGGGCTCAATGCGTTCGATCGCCGGACCGGCACCTTTCGCCAGGTCCGGCGCCGCGACGGCCTGGTGGACGAGTTCATTTACGGCATTCTCCAGGACGCCGTCGGTGATCTCTGGTTGAGCACGAATTCAGGTTTGACTCGATACACCCCCGGCACCGGACGGATCCGCAACTACGACACGCGCGACGGCCTGCAGAGCAACGAGTTCAACACCGGCGTGGCCGCGGCCGATTCCCAGGGCGTGTTCTACTTCGGCGGTATCGACGGCCTGAATTTCTTCGATCCCCTGACGATCCACGACAACCCCATCCGACCGCACGTGGAGATCACCGGGTTCAAGCGGTTCAACAAGCCGGAGGCGCTCTGGCAACTCCTCGATGCGCGCGGCCGGCTGGTGCTTCCGGCCCGCGACAACTTGATCAGCTTCGAATTCAGCGCGCTGACGTACCGGATGCCGGAACGCAACCGGTACGCCTACCGCCTGGACGGCTTCGACCGCGAGTGGATCGACATCGGCGCCAAGCGCGAGGCCACGTACACCAGCCTCGATCCCGGGAATTACACCTTGCGAATCAAGGCGGCCAACAACGATGGCGTTTGGAACGAGGGTGTGGCCCTGCCGATCGTCGTCACGCCCCCTTGGTGGCAGACGCTCTGGTTCCGGGCCCTGGCCGTTGGACTGATCGTCGGCTCGACGATCGTCGGTGTACGGCTTCGGTTCCGCACCATTCAACGGCGCAACCAACTACTGGAAACGCTCGTGGAAGAGCGCACCGCGGTGGTGCGGCGGCAGGAGCTGGCGTTGCGGGAGGCGTCGCGACGGGCCGGGATGGCGGACGTCGCAACCGGGGTGCTGCACAACATCGGCAACGTGTTCAACGGAGTAAACGTGTCCGCCTCGGTCATCGAGCGCTCGGTGAAGCGGTCGAAGGCGCCCGATGTCGTGCGGGCCGGAGCCTTGCTGCGGGAGCAGGCCGCCGACCTGGCGGGGTTCCTGGCCAGCGAACGGGGTCGGCAGTTGCCCGTGTTCATCGAGCGCGTGGGAGAGCATCTTGTCCGGGAGCGCGACGGGGTCCTGACCGAACTCGCCAGCCTAACGGATAGCATCTCCCATGCCGCCCGGATCATCACGGCTCAACAGGCGCTCGCCGGCGCGGGCGGAGTCATGGAAGCGCTCGACCTCGCCGCGGTGGTGAAGGAAACGGTGGAGATCAACACCACGTTCTGGGATCGCGACGGAATCACGGTGGCCTTGCAGTTTGGCGAGGTCCCGCCGGTCACCACCGACCGGCATCAGTTCATCCAGGTGCTGGTCAATCTGTTGCTGAACGCCCGGCAAGCGGTCCTCACCGGCGCCCCGAACGACCGTCGAGTCATGGTGGACATCGCCACCGTCCCCGGCATGGCCAACCGGGTGCGCGTGCAGGTGATCGACAATGGAGTGGGAATCGCCCCGGAACAACTGGTGTCGATATTCGTATACGGTCTCGCCACGAAATCCAACGGGCATGGCTTCGGCCTGCACAATTCGGCGAATGCCATGCGCCAGGTCGGCGGTACCCTGCGCGCGGAGAGCAATGGCTTGGGCCGCGGCGCCACCTTCACCATAGAGCTGCCTATCGCCGCGGAGCCCCTGCCGATGCAAGAGGGGTGATCGGCGGTGAGGCCCACGATCGCTCGCGGGCCCCCTACCCACCTACCGACTTACCGCCCTACCGACTTACTATGACTCCCACCCTTCTCGCTGTCCGCCGTCACCGTCACCGGGCCGCTCCCCCGCACCACCCACTTGACCTTGACCGAGCTGTTCCCCGGAATATTGGGGATTTCGATCCGCTGCGGGTTCCGCTTCTGCTCCACGCTGATTTCATTGGGCGGACCCCCGAAGAAGCCCCCACCCCCGCCTCCGCCGGTCACCTGGTAACCCGCCACCACGCTGGGGCCGGTGAGTGAGATGTAGTCGGGCCGGCTGATCCGGTTCTCCACATCCTGCTGCGTATGTGTCGGCACCAGCCGCCGGTTGTACACGATGGCGGTGACTTCGGAAAGCCCATTGCCGAGCGGTGTCACCGCGATCGAATCGACTTCGACCTTCGGCAGCTGATAGGTCTGGTAGAGCGAGAACGCCATGTTCCGGTGCCCCTCCGCCTGAAGCAGGAAGCCCGGCTCGGCGCGCCCGAAGGTCTTCTTGGTGCCGCCGATTTCGATGTCGCCGTACTGCGGATGTTTGTACGCCTTCCACGGCACGAAGGCGTCGCGGAACAGGAGCAGCCGGTCGAACTCCAGCGCCGTCTGGTCATACCGGTTGTTGACCGTGTCGGGTTTCTCGAAGAGCTTGAAGGAGGTCCAGAGTTCGTTCGAGAAGGTGACGATCCCCCGCGCGCCGTAGAACCAATCGAGCTCGCCCCCCCAGACGATGTAGAGTCCGCTCCAGACCACGATGTACCGGTACCCGGGGAGAATCCGCTCGCCGGTCCGGCCGAGTTGGTCGTAAACCTGTACGTCCTGAGGGCGATACTCGTCTTGCGGCGAGCCCGGGCCGCGAAGGATCATCCCGCCGCTGTTGTGGTAGCTCTGGGCCCCCGCGATGTTCGGATGACTCTGCACGAACGCGATAACGTTCCGGGTTTCCGGCAGCGAGGTCGGGTAGAAATCGGAGCCGCCTTGCACGTAGCCGGGCATCCAGCGCCAGGGCCAGTTTCGGTTCGGATCGTAGCCGCCGATGGCGTCTTCGTTGACTTGGCCGTCGCCGTCGTTGTCGATCCCCTCTTGCCCCAGGATTTCCCACTCCCCCTTCTGGCCCGGCGGCGCCGGGATCAGCAGCCGCGGCTCTTCCGGGCTCTGGATGAACCGCCCGTTAGGGTTCCGCCGCCGCATCTGGGTGATGTGGCCGTCTCCGTCGAGGTCGTCGAGGCCGTCCTCGTCGATCACCCCGTCGCCGTCGTTGTCGCGCGGCACCTTGCCGGTGCGGGGGGAGGAGGCGGTGTTGGGCTCCTTGAGGTAATGCTCCCGGCCGTCCGGATTGATCGTCGGCACGATGTAGAGCGTGCGGTCGGCCAGGAGTTCGGCGATCCAAGGCACCTCGTCCTTCCGTTCGCAGAGGTACCAGGCGGTGTAGAGGGCAAACTCGGTGCCCTGGATTTCGTTCGAGTGGATGTTGCCGTCGACGTACATCGCCGGTTTCTTATCGGGATCGCCCTTGGTGAAGTCGGAGACGGTGATCACCCACATGTCTCGGCCTTCCTGGCTCTTGCCCATCGAGCTCAGGCGGCAGGTGTTGGGATGCGCCGCCTGAAGCCGGCGGCCGATCTCGCCGATGGCGGCGTGATCGTAGAATCGGTCCCACATCACCTGGACTTTGGGGTTTCGGGGCGAGCCGGTAGCGGCAAGGTTGCCGAGCGGCGCGAGCGACTGCTGGGCGGCCGCGCTGGTGGCACCGGCCAACGCGCTCGCCGAGAGCAGGACAAAGGCGGAGAGTGTGCGCATGGGAGGCGGCCTCTAGCGAAGCGTGATGGTACGGGTCACGGAGCCGGTCGTGGGTGACTCGGCTTTGAGCGTAATGGACGTGCCCGCCGGAGCGACCACCGTCCAAGTGCGCCGGAGCGAGCCCCCCGCCGCGAGCGGTCCGATCAGCTCGACCTTCCGGCCGGAGAGCATCGTGTGGCTCCCCACCGTGAGCTCGAGACGGATGCGGCGTGGGTTGCCGAGCCGCTGACCGATGGAGCTGGTCGTCGGCATCCCCCCTTGGTTGACGAGGTCGGCCGTAATGCGGTAGACCCCGGCGCCGATCGTTTCGACCGTCGGTTCGGCCATGGCCACCTTCGGCAGCAGGCCGGCGAGCTCCGCGATGAACCGCTGCTGGCGGGCAAGCGTCGAATCCAGCTCGCCGCCGGCGGGCGGGTTGAGCAGCGCGCCCGGCTTCCAGCCCCCCACTTCGAGGTTTCGCGTTTCCCCGGGAATGGTCACTTTGGTCCACGGAACGAAGGCGTCCGGCTGGCGGGCGCGGGCCCAGCGGAAGGCGTTCCGTTCATCGGCAATCAGGTCCGCACCGGCTCCTGCGGCACCGCCACCGGGTGCGCCCCCGCCTCCGGCGGTGCGGCCGGCAGCGCTCGTATCGCGTGGGGCCTCCGGTACCCACCAGCCGCGCGAGCCGATCGACCAGCGGCCGAAGTCGTAGTAGAACCAGGAGAGAACGTCGCCGCCGTTCGGCACATCGGTGGGAGTGCGGGTAACGCCGGTCGTGCGCAAGAACCGGCGGGAGAAATCGGCATAGGTCGGCTCGTCCGGCCGGGCGATCGACTGAAGCGGGCCGCCGGCGCTCGTCCCGGTGGCGGCACCGGCGATCCCGGTTCCCGCGCGGAAGGTCCAGGGCCGCGCCGTGTTGTCCTGCGGGCCGATCACGTACACCGCGGCGATCTCCGGGTGCGCCATCACGAATTCCACCAGCCCCCGCGCCTCGGGGGAGGAGAAGGGGTGCATCCCCGCCTCGGCGCCCAGGTGCGGATGGCTGAAGGTGAAGTTCTTGTTGATGTCGGTGCCGCCCAGACCGTCCTCGTTGAGGCGCTCGTCGCCGTCATCGTCCTTCCCTTCTCGGACGAGGATGTACTTCCCCCGTTCTCCCTTGGCGGGGTCGGCGCGGCGGAGAAGAGAGGGGTCGGTCGGATCGACCATCCATTCGCCGGTGGGATCCTCGATGCGGAGCATCGTGATCACGCCATCGGCGTTGAGGTCGTCGGGGCCGTCTTCGTTGGTGGCCTGGTCGCGGTCGTCATCCCAGGGGGCGTCGTTGGCGGTGCGTTCCTGGCGCGGACCGCGGAAGAGTGCCTCCGCCGCATCGGGGTTGAGCCGAGGAATGAACCAGATCGTCCGCTGATCGAGGAGCCGGGTGATGGTCGAGTCTTTCCCATATCCGGACAGCAGCCGCTCGGCGGTGACGAGGGCAATCTCGGAGCCGACGATGTGGGGGCCGGAGGCGTTCGCCACGACCAGGAGAGCCGGACGGGAAGCGGCATCGGCGCCGGCGCCGATTCGGAGCGCCTGAATGGCTCTCCCCCCTGGACTGGTCGCCACGGTAACCAGTTGGGCCCGTGGCCCGTTGGCGCCGGCCAGGGATTGGAGGTTCTGGGTGAGGGCGGCGTGGGCGCGGTATGGGGTCTCTCGAACTGATTGGCCGCTTGTCGACGACGCTATCACAACACAAAACGAGAGAGCAAAGTAGAAAGCCAGTCTCCAATCTGTAAACGAACTCCTAGACATCCGTGGGCTCCGGGGTTGTGGCCAATAGTGAGAGTTCTCACTTATAGACAAGCAAGAGGCATTGAAGTCTAATCGAAGAAATGGCGGAACCAACAGGCTGACGACACTACCGTAGTCAAAGCTGAAAGGGCCTGGTAGGTCGAATGCCAGACGGCTGTGAGACCTTGGCCTTCGCTGTGCCGAGTTGAAAGAGTCGGCACCGTCCATTTCGTAAAGCACTACTCACAATGTCGAGCCCGGCACTCGAGTTCTCCTAAGTGCTTCGAGCAATCGCTTGGATTAGATTTACAATGAAAAATACGCCGACAATACTCTCAATGCCTCCAACAATGCGTCCAAAGCCAAGTCCAACATATCGTGATGGATCTGAACGGAGTGTGTCGAGGAGTTGTTCTATTTGAAACAATCTTGTCGCGCCGTACAGGAGTCGATCTGCGCTGAATGCAAGAGCGAAGCCCAGATGGTGAAGAATGTCACGAACACCGTCCGCTCTGAGTACAGTGGGGTCGCCTCGGGGTTGGCCATTCAAATCGAGTGGCACTCGTGCCGCCCACCCAAGCCCAGACAGATTCAACGCTAGGAATAGCACGGTAAAGATTAGCCAGGTGACGCCGGCATCAACTACGATGTGTCGGGGTGAAAGTCCAAAATCCCCACGCATGTGTATGTGCCAAAGGCGAGCGACGCCTCGGAGGAGCGATGAATCAATAGACTCGAGGGCAGCACTCTTCTGTGCCTTCTCGATCTCAATAGCACCTTCGACTGCACCCGCCTCCCGAAGTCGGCGAGCCAAGGTCCCATAAACAACCTGGGCGCCCAATAGGTGTCGACGCCTTACAAAATTCCCTGGCCGCAGTTGCCTTGCCAGTTCATCTTGTAGGAGACGAAAGTCAGTTCCGTGAGGCCCAGCCCTCGTGAAGTCGATGCCCCCCACGACATCAGGGGAAAAGCTCGGCAACCTCAATCGGGCGTTTTCAAAGATCACTTGGATGTCCGTTGGCCGGTCCCCTTCTACCGACAAGCCCTGCCAATCCCCATCTCGAATTGTTATCAATCCTCCTCGGAGGAAATGCAGTAGTACTTGATCGGCCGAGCCTCCATTGATGGTTACACTACGAATACTCGAATTCCGAATCTCCAAACGATTGAATCGAACATTCCTGATCTCAAGATTGGTAACTTGACTCCGTACAATTCGAAGCGACCGGATAGTCAAGTCAGCCAACTGCATTCGCTCGATATCCGTGCCGTCGAATTCTAGATCCTCAATCACTCCTTCGTGCAGCGGTAGGTCGACGATCCTACCACCTACAAATCGATTCGTGCTGAGAAGATCCGCCCGAGCACTGGCCTTGAGATGAACAATACAGGAACGGCAAAGAAACCCTGTAGAGGAGAGTTGCATAGGAGCCGACTTCACCTGGATCCCTTCCATGCTCCCCAGGAGCATGGCAATTGTATCTGCAACTCGGCGAGATTCGCCGCTTGCTACGCGCTCAGTTGGATTTGATTGAGGAAGTCCAAGCGACGCTCCGATCATGAACCCGGTGACCAAGAGCGAGCTCATCGAAAAACTTCTTCAGTAACAAAAGAAAACCGTTGTCCACGCCATTGGACCTTCACAGTTCTGCAGGTCCGAACGACCGACCTACTCCGATGCCAATACTGTGCGGAGTATCCATGCGGCTCGCGTTCTTCCAACAGACTTCTCACCCGAACACTTCCAAACTCCTTGACGACCGATCCTAGCAGCCGAGCCCTAGGAGGTAGAAGGCGTATGAGGATTCGTAGAACCCCAAGAGAGACGGGCGTCCACATTCTCCCGATGCCCCGTACCTCCCTATCCTCATTCAGGAAAAGTACTTCCCGAAAGAACCACCAACCTCTCGCTTCGGCTCTAACTCCTTTCCAACGAGGACGGCTGCGGATGCCGAACCTGATTACTACCCATGCACGGGGGCCGTAGGTTTCAAGCCACCCAGGACTGACCAGTTGACGCACGGTGGTAGCGCTATAGTCCTTCGTCACGGAGCATCGTCGATTAAGGACTCGCGCCCTCGAAGCCACGGGTGGTTCTTCTCAACGATATTGAACGCGGAGTTGAGAGTCCAACCTAGTAAAGCGATCACGAGAATCGTCGAGTACATGCCCGCATAGTCTGCGGCATCTCCCAGTTCCCGCATGAGCGATCCGAGCCCTCGCCCACCTATCAACAATTCTGCTGTAATCGCAAGAATTAGGCTGATCCCAAGCGCAATCTTGAGTCCGGTAAAGATCTCTGGTGCGGCTTCAGGGAGAATGAAGTAGCGCAAACGCTGTAACGGACTTAATTGGAGCATTCGTATGGCACCAGCTGCAGCGCTGCTGACCTCGCTGACACCGGTAATGGTATTGAAAAGAACCGGCCAAAGGCTTCCGTAAATCACAATCACATAGAAGGAACGCTCTTTCAGCCCAAGCATAGGAAGAATGATCACCACTGGGATCAAAGCGGAACTGGGGAGCGGACGCAGGAAGTCGATAAGCGGGCGCGCGATCTGATGGAGAGTGGGAGATCTTCCAATGAGCAGCCCCAGACCAATCCCGAGGAGCGCCGCGCCCAGGAACCCTCCTATGGTTCTAACTAGAGTGGCGGTGATGTCAATCATTAGTCCGTTGTGAAACAGCTTGCCCCATTCGGCGAGCATCTCGGAGAGACTGAAGATGAAACGGCGTGGCTCTGGAACCGCGACTCGGACAGCCAACTCCCACCCGATCGCCGCCGTACAAACGGAGAGAATCGAAATCGTTCGACCCTTCATTCAATTGCCTCCAAACAGAGAGCTGTAGACAACTTCATAGAGAGCGCCGAACTCCCTAGACTTGTGCGCCTCCCCGAGATTCGGAGCTTGCCTTCCAAATCCCGGTATCTCCTTCAGACTCAACCATCCATCACCCGCTTTTCTCGCTAGATATATCCGATCAGCAACGAAAACAGCTTCGTCGATGTTGTGAGTCACAATCAGAACGCCAATAGTGGCACTGGTCGTCTCCCGAACTAATAGTTCTAGAAGCGTCTTTCGTAGATCTACATCGAGCGACGACGTTGGTTCATCTAAGAGCAAGTACTTGGGTTGTGACAGCAGTGCACGCGCTAATTGAACGCGCTGACGTTCCCCACCGCTCAACCGCAAAGGGTACTTCGCGAGTTGCCCACCCAATTGCATCCGCTCAGCCGCGCGCGGCACACTCTCATTCGAGGCGGTTGCACCACACCCCAAAGAGAGATTCTCATGCACCGTCATCCATGGAAAAACTGCAGTCATGTAGTCCTGGAACACCACAAAAACTGGAGACCGCGGTTGAACCACTGGGGCGCCGTCGCAGAGTACGCGACCCGAGTGGGGGGGGACAAGTCCGCCCAATAGCTTGATTATGGTGCTCTTCCCACAGCCTGACGAACCGAGAAATGCCACAATCTCTCCCGGCGCGATCGAAAGGTTCACATCTCGAAACCCAACTGCGAGCTTTCCAGCTCTTTCGTCCCTAATGCTGAATCCGAGGTTTTCAGTTATCAGCATGGCTATTTTGACGCCGGGGACCGAATACGCATGGCACTCAGATCAAGTCTTGTCGCTGCGTCGCTGGTGAGAAGACCTTCCTCCTGCATCCACTGCACGATTAGGCGAAAGTCTGCTATTGGGGGCTGTGCAACGAACTCCGGTAGCCCTATTGACGGAATCGCATCTGCCGAGAGACGGGTGAACTTCGTCAATGCTTGCCGAGCCTCAGGCTCGTGTGACTTGATAAACTCGATAGCACGCTCCATCGCACGAACGAAAGACTCCAAGGCATCGTGCTTCGCCTGATCGATGACCGAGGATGTTACGTAGGTCGCGACCAACGTTCGATCAGAGACACTGAGATAGTGATTGGCCTGAACCGCAAAGCCGCTACCGGCTTTCGCGACGGAAATGAAGGGTTCAACGATTGAGACTGCGGCAACGCCCTTGCTCTCGAGAGAAGGCAGCATCTGCGGAAACGCGATCGGGCGAAAATCAACGGTGGAGGCGTCGATTCCGATCTTCCGCAAGTACAAGCGAACCATCAGCTCTTCAATGTTATGCGTCGTGTTGACGGCGATAACGACCCGTGACGACCCTATCCGCAGAGAATCCCCTGAACGAACAATGAGCGCGTGGTTTTGAGCCTCTTTCGTCTCATAGGTTGCGGCGACAAGTGGGAAAAAATCGGCTCCCTTAGTGCGCTGCAGAATCAACGAGACGACATTAGTAAAGCCGATATCTATTGATTGGGAGGTTAAGGCTTCAAGTATTCGTGATCCGCCAGCCATCGATTCTAATTCAATTTGTAGGCCTTCATCCTCAAAAAAGCCCTGATCAATGCCTACATACAGAGGCAGGCATTCAGAGATAGCGATGTACCCAATTTTGAGAGTGCGAGGTTCCGACGCTTTGCATGCCACAAGGGCCATAAGAGCTAACCCAAGGTACGGTCTTGCCATGTCTCGCTCCTGCGTCTATGGGTACGATTCAAAGAACGGTATGGATCGGGCGATTGCTTCCATACAAAGGACTGCATCCCTAGTGACAAGTCATCTGATGGCTAACGCTTGGGGGATAACTTGATGCGCGTTCCTGATCCGATCATCGGAACTGCCCATCAACGGAGAGGCTACTACACGAATGGGGTGCTGTCCACTGTGGTTTCCCACAGCCCCGCTAGCCAACGGCTAGCGGGGCTGTGGGAAACCACAGTGGAC
>JABFSM010000238.1 GCA_013140635.1 Gemmatimonadales bacterium | reverse complement strand
TTGTCGCATACCGTCGGTGGCGGCGTTAGGCGACACCCTCTTTCCCGCCGCGTCGCTGGCCGCGGGGTTTCGGGCCGACGCCGCCCCCGACGCCCATGTCCTGATCCGCCTTCGGGTGCTGCATCCGTTGCTGGCGATTCTGCTGGGGGGGTACCTGAGCGCCGTCATTTGGATCGTCGCGCGGATCCGGCCGGCGTCGGCCGAACGGAAGTGGGGGCGGGTGGTGAGCGGTTTCGTGCTGCTGCAGCTTGGGGTCGGCCTCGCGAATCTCTTCCTGCTCGCGCCCACGGCGCTGCAACTCGTCCATCTCCTCGTCGCCGATCTCCTGTGGATCGGCACGGTGCTCTACACCGCCACGGCGCTCAGCGCGCCCCGGGCGGCCCCTTTGCCGCGACCACTTTCGCCTCCCAGCGCCGCATCATCCTAACGAAGGCGTGGGCCACACCGCCGTCGTAGAGCCTCCCCGCCCCCGCGTCGATTTCCAGGAGCGCTTCGGCCGCCGGCCGGGCCGGGCGGTAGCTCCGCGGCGACCGGAGGGCGTTGTACGCGCCGGCCACCGACACGATGCGGCTCACGTAGTGCGGCTCCTGGTGATAGCGGCGGAGCGGATAGCCGCGCCCGTCCGCGTGGACGTGGTGCTCGTAGGCGACGGTCGCCGCCAGATCGAGCCCGGGCGATCGTTCGGCCAGGAGCCGCGCCCCGGTCTCGGGGTGGCGGGCGATCGACTCCCGCGCCGCGTCGGTGAGGCCGGGCAGGCGGAAGATGTCGCGGGGCACCCGGGCCATGCCGATATCGTGCAGCAGCGCCGCCTTGCCGATGGCGCGGATGTCACCTCCCGATAGGCCGAGCCATTCGCCGAAGCTCATCGCCAGCACCGCGGAGTTGACCGCCTGGAGCGCCGAGTGATCCTCGATCGCGTCGGGAACGAGCAACGGCACCCAGAGATCGCCCCCGGTGCGGCGGGCCAGCACCAGCGCCCGGACCACCGCCTCGACTTCATCGAGCGGAAGCAGGTCGCCGCCTTGCGCGTTGCCGAGGATGAACCGCATCGCGTCGAGCTCCTCGCCGAGCAGTATCTCGGGGCGCTCCGGGTCGGATACCATCTCGGGCGCCTCTCCGGCGCGAACCGCGACATCGCCGGCCTCGACACCGGGCCACCGATAGGGCAACGGATCCTCCGCGGCGCCGGTCACCCGGTCGTGCAGGGCGGCCAGGAGCGCCTCCACCGATTCTCGGCTCGCCTCATCGGTAAACTCGAGGCGTCGAATCCCGACCGCGCCGAGCCGGCGGCCCCACCCCCAATCCTTGAGGCCATGCACCGGCTGCTCGCGGTAGATCACGGTGTGCTCGAGGAAGGTGAATGCCGGCCGGAGATCGAGGGCCAGGAGCTCGCCCAAGGCGGCGTGGAGCCGCCCCCCGGCGTCGCGACGGGACTGGTGTTGCTCGCCATAGAGGGCGTACGCGGAGAGCGCTCGCCCGAACGAGTGCAGCCAGCCGAGGGCCCCCGTCATGGATCCTCCGTGAGGCCGAGCTGCTCGAAGACCGTTGGGCCGGAGACCGCGTCGCGCACCTCACGGTCGGCGTGCCGCTCCGCCCGGGCGAGCACCGCGCCGGCGCGCGGATGCCAGCGCCAGTGGCGCGCGAGCGCCGCCAGCGCGGCCAGCGACTCCTTCGACTTGGGCGCGATGCGCGGGCCGAGGAGGAACCACCGGCGCGACGCGAGCTTGAGCAGGAGGCGGAGCACGGCGGGCTCATCGACGAGCGGAGCCAGCGCGCGGATCGCCGCCGGGCGGAGCTCCGGATCGAAGGAGCCGCCGAGCAGCCGCGACAGCAGGAGCGGCGCGGCCACCGCGGGGCAGGAGACCGCGGCTCCCATAACGGCCACGCGGACACAGGCGGGATCGGGATCCGCCAAGCCTTGCACGATGCCGCGCGCCCGGGCGACCGGATGATTGAGCAGGAGCCGAAGGCCTTCCACCCGGACCCGCCCGTCCTCGTGGGCGGCATACCCCGCCGCGACCGATTCGACCGGCGGCTCCGGCAAGGCTTGGAGGAGGCGCAGCAGATTCCGCTGCACAAACCAGGGCGCGCCCTCGAGCCGCTCCAGCGCATAGGGAGTGACGGCGTTTCCGAACCGGGTGAGGAGTTCGAGGAGCCGGCGCCGCTGATTGCGTTCCTCCGCCTCCGCCAGCGCGCCGATCAGATGCGGAATCGCGCCGGCGCCCGCTTCGGGCGCGAGCCACTCGACGGTCTCCAGATCGGGTGGCCGGTCGGCCAGGAGGGCGGCCACCGCATCGGGCGTGGCCACCAGCGCCAAGAGTCCATCATAGAGCGGATCGGCCGGTGGAAGGTCGCGCAGCAATAGAACCAGCCGCCGCGCCTCGCCTCGAGCCACCAGTGCCCGCACGGCGCGGCGCGCGGCGGGCCCGAGTTCCCCCATGTCGAGCTGCATGGTGAGGAGCCGGAACGGATCGGCCCGATAAACGGTGATCGGATCGACGTCGGGGTCATCGGGCGTCGGCACCCATTCGAGGATGTCGGTCTCCTCGCCGCCGTCGAGTGGATCACCGGAGGAGAGCTCCCATCCTTCGAGGAGGGTTTCGAGCGCCTGGGCGAGCTCTTCATCGGCGAGGTCGCGCAGATCGCCGGCGCCTCGCTCCGCGTGACTGGCCAGCTTGCCGAGGAGCCGAACGAGGGCCGGGGAAAGAGGACGTTTCCCCATGCGCGCGGCGCGGAGCATCAAATCGACCGCCAGCCGCGGCTCCGCCAAGTGCACGAGGTCGTGAAGGACCCGCTGATCGCCCGCGGCTTCCGCCCGCCGGCCGAGGAGCCGGTCGAGGGTGCCCGCGTCGAGCGACTGCAGGAGCCGGCTCACCTTCGTTCGAATGCCGAGCGCAGTCGGCGCGGTGCGATCGGGACAGAGCGTCACCGCGCGGCTCAGCGTGTCGAGCAGCGCCGCATCGCGGACCTCTTCCGGCGCGCCCGATTCGAGCGCCCGCGCAACCACCGGCCCGGTGAGGTCGCCTGACGGGATTGGCGCGCCGGTGGCGGCGAACATCCGGCGGGCCAGATCGGCCCAGAGGGTATCCTCGGTTTCCGCCCGGCCGCCGCCGTCGAGTCCGAGATCGCGAAACTGCAGGCGCTCGACGGTCGCGAAGGCCCCGCGCGGGAGCTCGCCCTCGCCCGGCTCCCCCGCCAGCGCCACGATCAGCGCGGCGAGGTCCTCCCGGGGAATACCGCGCCGAATCCGGACCGCGCCGATGTTGCGCCGAAAGCGCTTGGACGCCAGATCCCGAAAGATCCGGTGGCGGGGGTCGGTCGCCACGTCACCGACGAAGAGCTGGGCGGGCCCGACGGCGAACCCCGCCGCCTCCTGTTCGCGGAA
>JABFSM010000169.1 GCA_013140635.1 Gemmatimonadales bacterium | reverse complement strand
GCGACAGGCACGGCGGCGGACGCGGCGCCGCCGCCGGTGGGCTTGAGCGTGGCGCCGAATCCCCCCTCTTCCGGTGCCAGCGACACCTCGATCGGCCCGATCGGGCTCTCGTAGACGAACGTGAGCCTGGCCTCCGGTCCGATCTGCGCCGCCACGCCCGGCGCGGCGATCTCCTTGAGCAGCGCCGTGACCTGCGACTCGGCGAGCGCGTCCTTGGTGACCGATTGGAGGATCCCCCCGCGCGCCAGACGCACCGGCTTGCCGGCTCCGAGCCGGACGGCGTCGGCACCATGCTGCTTCATCGCGGTCAGGAAGCGATCGATGCGTGGCATCGTTAGGGCCGGTCCAGTGGGGTGGCGAGACGAATATGACCCCGGTTGACGTAGCGGATCTCTCCAGGGGAGAGGAGCGCGAAGAACCCAGCCGCGTGGTTCAAGTAGTCGAGCGCGCGGGTCCGGTCGGGCGGCAATTCGGACACGACGGTCCCCGTGAACGCGCTGCCATCCACCATCTCGAGTGACAGCGCGATGTTGCGGGCGGCGTTGAACCGGTCGGGGTCGTGGATCGAAAGGGTCGGCGCCACCGTCACGACGAGGGTCTGTTCCTTGGCCAGGAAGACCGTGTCACCCGATTCGTCGGTCAGCGGAAAGAACTGTTCGGTTCGGTTGAGGAGATCCCCCGGCGTTTCGGGGCCGGAGTGGGATGAAGCAACTGGCAGTAGGTGCAAGAACCCGTCGATGGTCCGACCTCCGGCCACGAGAACTTGGGCTCGGATCTGGAGAGTGCTGCTCCAGGTGCGCGACGCCGATTCCGGTGAGGTCATTGCGTACGCGGAAGCTGGCGAGGAGGCGGCGGCCGGGGCAAGCCCCGGCAGCCTATCCGCGAATTTCGACCCCGGCGCGGCGCTCCTCGAGCCGGATCGGCGCCAGGTAGTCGGCGTCCTCGCCAAGTTCGGTCCGAGCCTGGTGTAGCCGCCGGCCCGCCTCGTGGAGCAGCGAACCGGGGAGGCCGAGTTCATCGAGCAGTCGGAGGCAGATCCCCACATCCTTGTCGAGAAGGGCCAGCCGAAAGGTGACCGGCCACGCCCCCGTGAGGACTCGGTCGGGAATCAGCGCCTCGCTCACGAAGGAGCGGCCACTCGAGGCGTTCAGGGTCTCGACCGCCAGCCGCGGGTGAACCCCGGCGGCGACCAGCGCGGTGAGTCCCTCCGCCAATGCCTGGATGTTGACGCCGAGCAAGGTGTTGTTGACCGCTTTCATGGCGTCACCCGAGCCGAGCGGACCCATATGGACGATCCGCTTCCCAAACGCCTGGAGAACCGGCAGGGCGCGCTCGAAGGTCGGCGCATCTCCGCCCACCATCACCGTGAGCGTTCCCGCTTCGGCGCCATTGGTTCCACCGCTCACCGGTGCGTCCGCAAAAGCCACCCCGAGAGGGGCCAGCCGAGCCGCCATCCGGCGCGAGGTGGGCGCATCTCCAGAGGTGCAATCGAGAAAGAGCGCTCCGGCCGCGAACCCCGCCTCAAGCCCATCGGGACCGGAAAGGAGGCTCTCGACATCCGCCGAGGTAGGGAGACAGGTAATAACGACCTCCGCCCCTTTGGCCGCCTCACGAGGAGTGGGCACCGCCCTTGCCTTGTGTTCGGCCGCAAAGGCGGTGGTCTTCGCGGGAGTCCGGTTCCAGACCGTCAGATCGTGAACCCGGGAGAGCCGAACGGCCATCGGCGTGCCGATCGCTCCGAGGCCGAGAAAGGCGACGCGCATCGGGCTACTCCGCCTTCTTGCGGCCGCCCAGCTCGCGGTCGTACATGAGGAGGCCGGAGGAGTTGTCGCCGATGATGCGGAGGGTGTCGACGATCTGGCTGCTCATCTTCTCCTCTTCCACCTGCTCCGTAATGAACCACTGCAGCATGGCCTGGCTGGCGTAGTCTTTCTCCGCGAGGGCAAGCGCATAGAGCTGGTGGATGCCGGTCGACACTTTGGCCTCATGCCCCTTGGCGGCCTCGAAGACTGCGAGGACATTCTTCCAGTCGGCCTTCGGCTTGGGAAGGGCCTCGAGCACGACCTCCCCGCCGCGATCGTCGATATACTCGAAGAACTTCATGGCGTGGCTCTCTTCCTCCCGGGCCTGCATGCGCATCCAGGAGGCGAAGCCGTTGAAGTTGCGGCGGGCAAACCACGCCGACATGGCGAGATAGAGATAGTAGGCGCCGAACTCGTGGCGCATCTGCTCGTTCATCGCTCTCTGGACCTTCGGGCTGAGTTTCATAATTGCAAATATATTCACCCCCATGGTCTCACGGGTTTCCGGCTGGTCGGTCGCACTCTGGCTTGCCGCGGCCCTCCTCGTGCTCTTCGTGGCCGGGCCCCTGGTCCGGCTGCTGCTGCAGGCCTCTCCCGCCAGCCTCGGCCAGGCATTCCAGGACCGGGAGCTCATGGCGTCGATCTGGCTCACCGTCCTCACGGCGAGCGCCGCCACCCTGATCTCCGTTCTCCTCGGCGTCCCCCTGGCGTACCTCCTCGCCCGGGTTCCCTTCCCCGGCCGCCGCATCATCGCCGGCATCGTCGAGCTCCCGGTCGTCGTTCCGCACCCGGTGGCGGGGATCGCCCTCTTGCTCTTTCTCGGACGGCAATCGCCGGTGGGGCGCGGGCTTGCGGAGCTTGGGCTCGAAATCGTGAACCAGGTTCCCGGCATCATCGCCGGGATGCTCTTCGTCTCGGCGCCGATCGTCGTGAGCGCCGCTCGGGAAGCCTTTCGCGCCGTGGATCCAAAGCTGGAGCGGGTCGCGCGCACCCTCGGCGATACCGGCTGGCAGGCGTTCCGGCGGGTGACCCTCCCGCTCGCGGGCCGCGGCATCGTGGCGGGTGGGGTGCTGGCCTGGGCGCGCAGCGTGAGCGAGTTCGGCTCCATCGTCATCCTCACCTTCAATCCGAAGGTGGCGAGCATCCTGATCTACGACCGCTTCACCTTGTTCGGGTTGCCGGCCGCGGTGCCGGCCGCCATCGTCCTCCTCCTGCTCGCGCTTCTCGTGTTCGTGCTGGTCCAGGTCGTAGCCCCCGACCGCGCCCCCCGCCGATGATCCAGGTCCAAGGGCTCTCGGCCTCGGTCGGCGGCTTCGACCTTCGGGAGGTTACTCTCGAAGTGCCGACCGGCGGATACGGCCTGGTCATCGGCCCGACCGGTTCAGGAAAGACGACGCTCCTCGAAGCGATCGCCGGGCATGTGTCGATCGCGGCGGGGCGAGTCTCCCTGCGCGGGGTCGACGTGACGGCGGCCCCGCCGGAGGCGCGCCGGGTGGGATTCGTGTACCAGCACTACCATCTCTTCCCCCACAAGACCGTCCGGGAGAACATCGGCTACGGGCTTAGAACCGGAAGCGCCGCCGACC
>JABFSM010000241.1 GCA_013140635.1 Gemmatimonadales bacterium | reverse complement strand
GGGTTGGGGCCTACCGAGGATCCGCCGCCGCCACAGGCGGCCAAGGCCAGCAGGATGGCGACCGAGAGTCGGGTGAAGAGGCGCCTGGGCATGGGGGCAACCTTCAAAGGGTTGCCCACTAGGGCGCAAATCTCCCGGCAAATGGCTCATCGGGGTTCGGGTGGACTGGAGTTGCCCCGGTTTCATGGAACCCTCCCCATTGCGATGGGAGGAATCCATGGCGGCCCGACCCAGGTACTCAGCAGAGTTCAGCGCCGTTGATCGAAGACGCGGTATCCACCACCCACTCGACGGGGAGCAACATGACGACTGGACAGCCAAGGGCGATACGAGATGGAACAGAGTGCGTGGTGGTTGGCGGCACGCACAAGGGAAAATCAGGGACCGTGAGGGACGTCCGTACGAGCAAGACGGGCCACGTCACGATCACGGTGGTGCAGAAGAGCGGGGTGCGATTCAAGACGCTCGCAAAGAACGTGGTCGCGCGGGACTAGTGGTCCGGCGGGTCATTGCGAGGGGCCGTAGGCGACGCAGTCGTCGCGAGGGGCGAAGCCCCGTGGCGACCCCGCGAAGCAATCCCCGTCATTGCGAGGCCGCGCAGCGGCCGAAGCAATCTTCCGCTCGCAGCGGCGCTCGACCCCTCCCGCCTTCGCGAACTACAGTCTTTGGGCGGCGGAGCCCCTTCGGGTCTCCTTGCCGTCGACTGACGTTCGCTCTGGCGGCAGGGCTCGTCGCGCCGCTCTGGGCCCGCGGTCATTGCGAGGGCCTCGCCCAGTCATTGCGAGGGCCTCACCCTGTCATTGCGAGGCCGCAGAGCGGCCGAAGCAATCCCCCTACCGCAGCACCACCGACACCGGCACGCTGGCCACCGCGCGGGCGCCGGTCTGGTAGAGAATGTTGAATTCGAGGACCGGAAGGAACGTGAAGCCGACTTTCCCGCCCCAGGCCACCCGAAGCAGGAGCACGGCGTTCGAGGTGATGTCGCTGAAGATCTGTTCCGTTCCTCCCCACGGGTTGCGCCCGAGGGAGGCCCCGCCGGCGGCGTCCGCGGTGACGGTCACGTCGGGCGGTCCGGCGTAGCGGCGGCCGTAGACGACCTGGTTCAGGTCCGGCGATCGTTTGGCCCGATATACGGACACCGTGGCGCCGCCTAGGGGAGTGCCGGCCTGGTCGGTGAGAAGCACCCGATTGTCGGTGGCGAGGTCGTTCATGTAGACCCCGAAGGGCTCGTCCACCCGCCGCCGGCCGGCGGCACGGTTGAACATAACGGCGCTGTAGCGGTCGAGCACCGTCCAGGTCTGGCTCATCAGGCCGACCGGCGGCGGCAGGAGCATTCTGCCGGGGAAGCCGTTGAAGGTGAGCGACGTCGACGGGAGGAACGGCGAGTCGGCGATTCGCACCCCTCCCTCGAGCACGTCGACGTTGTGGCCCGGCAGCCCATCGTAGACGGCAAAGGAGTAGACGTCGATCATGTTGCGGCGGTGGCCGAGCTCGTGCTGCAGGTAGCCGGAGTAGACGAACTGGTTCCGGTCGCCGGCGTCGGTGAGGTTCCGGTACGGTTCGGCGGCATCGACTTGCGCCCTCGGGAACCCCCACGACACATCGACGGTCCGGTCGGCCGGATCGGGGTTGCGGTCGTTGACGATCGAACCGTCGGGAACGAGGTAGATCCGGTCGAGGCGGTAGCGGTCGAGCACGCCCTGCGGGGTCTCCGGGAAGATCGCCGCGGCGAAGAGATCGTTATAGCGGGAGATCTGGCGCTGCGCCCAGTCTTCGAACGACGTCGAATGCACCAAGGGGAGCACGTGCTGATAGAGACGAAAGTAGTTGTAGAATCCCTGCTCCACGTAGAACGCGGCGGTCAAGGCATTGGTGTAGATCGCCAGGCGGTTGTTCAACTCCTCTTCCTCGGCGATCCGATTCTCCGGGTCGACGACGAAGGTGAGGAGGTGGCGCGTAAAGGTCCACGGCCACTGATAGTCGGCGGTGCCGACCCCGCCCGCGGGGATCGTGATGTCGGCGCGGCGGACTTCGGCGCCGTCCAGCAGCCACCGCACCGCGACGGTCTTGGCCATCGGAAACCAGTTCTTGACGTTCGCGCGCCAAGTCACCACCTGGCCCACGGCCGGCCACCCCTCGACCTTGGGATTGAGGCTCCCAGGCACGAAATCGATGCGCGGGAGCCGCTCGATGTACTGGATCGTGAACTCGGCCGGCGGACCAGGAGACGAGGCCGGCGGCGGTGGCGGCGAGGAAGTATCGGAAGAGCCGCAGCTCGGCAAGGCCAATAGGGTGGCGGCGAGCGCTGCGTGGCACGCGAAAGACCCACGGATTCGCGGCACGAGAGGTGTCGGCATAGTACTAAATACGTGATTCTTGGATCAATCGTGTCAAATAGAACCGGGGGCCTGCTTGCGCCGACCCCCGGTTCTACTCCTCAGTCACGACATCCGGCCTTGCGGATGCCGGCCGCGCGGGCCTCACGCGGCGGGGGCGATGGTGCCGCCCGGTTCAGGCGGCGGGCCCTCACTTCCCGCCGGCGGTGGCGCCGTCGGCCGCACTTGGCCATGGATCGTTCGGATGGTCTGCCAGGCCGCCGCCGTGTCCGGATCGTTCCCGTAGCGGTAGCGGTTGATCCCATCCAGGATGGCGACCGACGCGGCCAATTCGTCGGCCATCCGCACCAGCTCGGCGCGCGCGAGGATGTGCTCTCGTCGCGCCAGGACCAGGGCCGCAGTCTCCGCCTCGAAGGCGTTGATCTGTTTGCCGAGATCCTCGAGCATGGTCGGGGAGAGCCCCACGCTCGCCAGCAGGTCCCGATTCGCCTCGGCCTTTTCGAGCAACAGCTTGGCTGAGGTGAGGAAGTCCTGATGGGGAAGGGACCCATCGGGCAGCCGGAGTTGGGGTTCCGGCCCTCCCTCTTGGAACGCCGCCGCATCGCCCAAGGCGACGATGTAGCGGAGCAACTGCGAGTGGATCACTCGGCGGATCCGTTGCCGCCGCCGAGCCGCTTCCCGTGAAGCCAGCATCCCACCCGCGAACGACAACTCCAGCGCCTTGGCACGGGCCAGGCGGTCCTCCAGCCTGCCGACCACGAGCTCGTAGCTCGGATCGTCGGAGGGACGGGCTTTGCTGAACTCGAGCACCCGTCCGGCCATCTCCAATTTCCCACGCACTGCCCTATGCATACTGCGGTCTCCTTTCGGAGGTCACTACCGCGACGACCGTCCGGGTGTCGAAGTGGGGTGGATGTGGGTCCTGCCCGGCCGGCGCCCGGACTGCCGGCCGGCTGGGAGGGGGTAATGCATCAGGTGGGCCATAACGCTGTGCGCGCTCGGTATCCGGGGTGTCAATCGTGGAAGTACTGACGGGACAATGGGGTGGCATAGGG
>JABFSM010000292.1 GCA_013140635.1 Gemmatimonadales bacterium | reverse complement strand
GGCGTTGCTCGGGGTTTGCCGGGCCGCTATTATTTCGCCCGTTCCATGGTCCTTCCCGAGTAGCTCAGTTGGTAGAGCAGGTGACTGTTAATCACCGGGTCGGGGGTTCGAGTCCCTCCTCGGGAGTTGAAGCAACGCAACCTCCTCGGCCCTCTCATTGGGGGCCGCTGTTGTATGGTGCCACTAGGCGGCGGTGTTGCCGAGGGCAATCTCTACAGCCCGCTTCAAATCCTGACCTGTGAATGGCTTCGAAAGCACCTCGACCGCCCCGAACTTCCGCGCCACCGACAGGTATTCCTCGGCGTCGACGCGGCCGCCGCCTGAAATGGCGAGAATACGCACTTCTGGATTCACCCGGCGGAGCTCCTGAATGATCTCCAACCCATCGACGTCCGGCATGATGAGGTCGGTGATCACCAGGTCCACCGAATCGCGCCGGTACCGGTTGATGGCATCCTGCCCGGCCCCGGTGCTCTCCACAGCATAGCCGGAGCGCTCGAGCATCTTGTGCACTGCACCCCGGCTGAGATCGTCGTCGTCGACCAGCAGAATGCGTTGCATGGGGGATTCCTCTCTATTCCATAATACGCCACCGCAGGCGCCCCGCCAACCTGCCTGGGAACTGGGAGCCGGGTTGTCCGCGGGGTAGAATTCCCCGGTGAACTCCGACGCGGCGCACCTTTTCCTACGCGATCTGGCCCTGATTCTGGGCACCGCGGCCCTCGCCACGGTCGTCTTCCAGCGCCTGCGCCTCCCGGTCATCGTCGGCTACCTGGTTGCGGGGATGATGGTCGGGCCCTTTACGCCCTGGCCGGTGGTGAACGATCCGGAGACGATTCGGACCCTCGCCGAGCTCGGGGTCGTCCTCTTGATGTTCTCGATCGGGCTCGAGTTCCGGGTACGCAAGCTGATCGCCCTGGGCCCCCGGGTGGCGCTCGCCGCGACAGTCGAGGTCGGTCTTATGCTGCTGCTTGGGTATGGCGCGGCGCGGCTGCTCGGGATGGCTACGCTGCCCAGCCTCCTCACTGCGGGGATGGTGGCGATCTCCAGTACGATGGTGGTGTCACGGAATCTCGAGGACCACGCGGCCGACCGGTCGCTCAAGGACATCGTCTTCGGGGTCCTGATCATGGAGGACCTCGCGGCGATCCTGCTCATCGCCGTGCTCACGACCGTCGCTGCCGGGGGAGGGTTCTCGGCGCCGATGGTCGCCGACACCCTGGTCCGCCTCGGACTCTTCCTGGTGGTGCTCCTGGCCGGCGGGATGCTGGTCGTGCCGCGCACGGTGCTGCTGGCGCTCTCCTTCAAGCGGCCGGAAACGACGCTGGTCGCCGCGCTGGCCATCTGCTTCGGTCTCGCCATGCTCAGTCTTTCGGCCGGCTACTCGGTGGCTCTCGGGGGCTTCATTGCGGGGACCCTGGTCGCGGAATCCGGCAAACGCCGCATCATCGAGGAGACGATTCGGCCGGTCCGGGATCTCTTCGCGGCCATCTTCTTCGTGGCGATCGGAATGCTCTTCGTGCCCAGCGTGGTGGTGAACCACTGGGAGACGGCGCTGGTGCTGGCCCTCGTGGTACTGACCGGCAAGTTTGTCGGCGTAACCACAGGGGTGTTTCTGGCAGGTTACGGGACCCGCGATGCGGTGCGCGCCGGAATGAACCTCGGCCAGATCGGCGAGTTCTCCTTCGTCATCGTCGGGCTCGGAGTAGCGCACGGCTCGGCGACCGGAGATCTCGCGTCGATCGCGGTGGCGGTGGCCACCGTCACCGCGTTCACGACACCGCTATTCGCGGCGCGGGCCGACCGGATCGCCGCGTGGGTGGACCGGCGGCTACCGCATCCGGTCCAGACCGTCGCGACACTCTACGCCTCTTGGGTGGATCTGCTGTCGGTGCCGAAGAAGCTCTCGGCCCAAGCGGCGGCGCGGAAGCGTCTGGTTCGCCTCATGATCCTGGACGCGGCCTTCGTGGCGGCGTTGATCATCGGGACCTCGATTGCCTATCGGCGTCTGCCGGCGTGGCTCGGCCGAGAGGCGGCGGAGGTCGCCGCCTGGCGCCTCGTGCTGCTGGGGGCGGGGGCGGTGCTCGCGACTCCCTTTGCGCTGGGCCTGGTCCAGACCATGCGCGGCCTGGCGGTGGCGCTGGCCGAATCGGTGCTTCCCCGGCCGCCGAAGGGAGTGGACCAGGGGCTCGCGCCCCGGCGGACCCTCACCGTCACCCTGCAGATCGTCTTCGTCGTGGCGGTCGGGGTGCCGCTCACGCTCATAACGCTTCCTTTCGTGCCCCCGTTCGGGGTCCTCGGGGTGATCGCGGCGTACCTGCTGATCCTGGGCTTCGGGTTCTGGCGCACCGCCACCGATCTCGACAAACACACTCGAGCCGGCGCGGAGTTGGTCGTGCACGTTCTGGCCAAGCAGGGCCACTCGGGAGACACCGAGACCTTCGAGGTGGTGCGGGGCATGCTGCCCGGCCTCGGGACGATCGTGCCGCTCGAAGTCATGGAGGGGAGCGAGGCCGCCGGCGCGACGCTCGGCGAGCTCAACCTGCGCGGGCGCACCGGCGCCACGGTGGTGGCGATTTCCCGGAACGGGGAGCGGGTCCCGCTGCCCGACGCCTCGACCCGGACCGAGGTCGGGGATCTCGTCGCGCTTACGGGGAGCGCGCAGGCGATCGGCCTCGCGGCAGCTCTGTTGCGCGCCAAAGGAACCAGCTCGCCACCGACCGCCAAGGACGCCACCGCTCTCCCCGACGAATAACGGCCTCGGGGTCGGGCAGCTCGCGCCGCCGCATGACGCGAGCGAGCCCTTTCCGGATGCCGAGGTCGTGCGCCGGCAGGACGTCGGGGTGGCCGAGCCGAAAGAGCAGCAGCATTTCCACGGTCCAGCGGCCGACGCCCCGAACGACGGTCAAGCGTTCCACCACCTGGTCGGGGTCGAGGCGGCGAAGTTCGGCGATCGAGGGAACGGCGCCCCGCGTGACATGGGCCGCGAGGTCTTTCATGGCGAGGGCCTTGGCTTCGGAGAGTCCCGCGCTTCGGAGCCGGCGGTGCGGCGTCTTGAGCACCGCCCGGGGGTCGAGCTCGCCGGCGGCATCGTACAGGGCGCGGAACCGCCCGAAGATCGTGGCGGCGGCCTTTCCTGAGAGTTGCTGGTACACGATGCTGTGCGCCAGGCTCTCGAACGCCGAGTGCGTGGTGTGCGGCACGATGCGGGAGCCGGGCACGGCGGCAATGACCTTGGCGAGGCCTTTGTCCCGCGCCGAGAGTTCCCGGCACACATGGTCCCAGTCGACGGCGGCGACCCCCGGTTCGTCCCAGAGGCAATGAATGGCGTCAGTCACGAGGGAATCCTAACATGGCGCGCGATTTGGCCGTGACCCTGGCCGGGGGCGGCAACCGCGCGCTGTTGCAGGTGGGGCTCTTGCGCCGCTGGTGGCCGAGGCTCGAGCCGCGCGTGGCGGCGGTGTCGACGTGCAGCGCGGGGGCGAGTATGGCGGTGAGCCTCCTTGGCGGACGGGAGCTCGTTACCACCGCGTACTGGTTCGGCCGACGCGCCGGCGTCACCCGGAATGTGCGGTGGAGCCGGCTCCTTCGGGGCGAACGGCCGACCCCGCACACGCCGATCTACCGGGACACGCTGAGGTACGCGCTGGCCGGCGGCGGATTCGAGCGGCTTCGCGCCCTTCCGTTTCCTCTGTTCGTGCTGGCGGCCGCTCCACCGGCGTGGCTCCCGGTGCCGCTGGCCACGGCGCTCGGTCTGGGGGTCTATTCGGCGGAACGCCAGATGCAAAAGGGGCGTCTCCACCCGTCGGCGTCGCGGCGGCTCGGCTTCCGCCCGGTGATTCACGACCTGCGCGCCTGCGCGCATCCGGAGGAGATCGTGGATCTGGTGCTGGCCTCGTCGGCCACGCCGCCGTTCACGCCGGTCGGCCGGCGCAACGGGGCGGCGCTCCTCGACGGCGGGCTAGTGGACAACGCCCCCGCGTTCGTGGCGGAGCAGGTGCCGGGCATCCGCCGCCACCTGGTATTGCTCACTCGTCCGTATCCCGAGGCCTCGGTCGGCCGCCGGGGAATCCGGTGGTATGTGGCGCCGGGCGAGCCGGTGCCGATTTCCCGATGGGAGTACACCCGGCCCGACCTCGTCGAAGCCACGATAGCGTTGGGCGACCGTGAGGCGGTCCGGCGCGAGGCCGAATTCAAGGAGTTTCTCGATGGCGTCTGACCTCCCTCGCCTGGACATCGAGGCGTTTCGAGGAGAAGCCCACCGGCTGGTGGACTGGATGGCCGACTATCTGGCGCGGGTCGGCGAGCTGCCGGTACAACCGAACGCCGACCCGGGGACGGTCCGCCGGGCGATCCCGGCGGCCGCTCCCGCCCTGGGCGAGCCGTTCGAGAACGTGATGCACGACTTCGAGCGGATCATCATGCCGGGCATGACCCATTGGGGACACCCCGGCTTCTTCGCCTATTTTCCCGCGAACGTGAGCCCACCTTCGATTCTCGCCGAAATGCTGACGGCGACGCTCGGGGCCCAATGCATGTCCTGGAACACGTCGCCGGCGGCCACGGAACTCGAACAGGCGATGATGGAGTGGTTGCGGCAGATGATCGGATTGCCGGAGGGCTTTGCCGGCGTCATTCAGGACACCGCCTCGACGGCGACCCTCGTCGCGCTGATTTCCGCGCGAGATCAGGCACTGACGGAAAATCCCGGCGCCCGGCTCGAGGATCTTACCGTCTATGCCTCCGAGGAAGCGCACTCTTCGGTGATGAAGGGGGCGCGGATGGCGGGGTACCGGCCAGACCGGGTTCGTCTGATCCCGGCAGACGAGCTGTTCGCGCTCCGGGCGGAAGCGCTCGAGGCGGCGGTGGTGGCGGACCGCGCCGCCGGCCGGGTGCCGGCGTGTATCGTCGCCACGGTCGGCACCACCTCGTCGACCGGTCTCGATCCGGTGCCGGCCATCGTGCCGATCGCGCGGGGTGCGGGGGCTTGGCTTCACGTGGACGCGGCGTGGGCCGGATCGGCGGCGATCGTTCCCGAAATGCGCTGGATCTTCGACGGCGTGGCCGAAGCCGACAGCGTGGTCTTCAACCCGCACAAGTGGTTGCTGGTCAACTTCGATTGCACCGCCTATTTCGTGCGGAACCGGGAAGCGCTCTTCCGCTCGTTTGCCACTTCGCCGGCATACCTTCAAGCCGCGCACGACGACCGGGTGGTCAACTATCGCGATTGGGGGATTCAGCTCGGCCGGCGCTTCCGCGCCCTGAAGCTCTGGTTCGTGATCCGGACGTATGGGGTGGAGGGGCTCCAGGCGATGCTTCGCGAGCATATCCGGCTCGGGAAGCTCCTGGCCGGCTGGGTCGAGGCCGACGCTGACTTCGAACTGATGGCCCCCTCGCCGCTCGGGCTGGTGGTCTTCCGCCATCGGCCGGGCGGAGCCGTGCCGGAGGGAGCCGGGCTCGACACCCTCAACGAACGGCTCCTGGCGCGGATCCACGCCGCCGGGAAGATTATGTTGACGCAGACGCGATTGAAGGGGCGTTATGCAATCCGGCTGGCCCTGGGCCACCTCACGACGACCGAGGCCCAGGTCCGGGAGGCCTGGGAGCTGATTCGGGCCGCGGCCCGGGAGACGTAGGGCAATGACTAGAGCGCCGCCTTGAGATACCGCCCGGTGTGCGACTCGCCGGCCCCCGCGATTTTTTCCGGCGGCCCCTGCATCACGACCCGCCCGCCGTTGGTGCCCGCCTCGGGGCCCAGATCGATCACCCAGTCGGCCCGCTTTACGACGTCCATGTGATGCTCGATGACCAGGACGGTGTGGCCCTGGTCCACCAGGCGATCGAGGACCTGGATCAGCACCCGCACATCGTCGAGATGCAACCCGGTGGTCGGTTCATCGAGGAGATAGAGTTTCCGCCCCTCGCGCTTGCCGGCGGCGGAAAGCTCCCGGGCGATCTTGAGGCGTTGCGCTTCGCCGCCGGACAGGGTGGTCGCGGGCTGTCCGAGCCGGAGATAGCCGAGCCCAACCTGCTGCAACTGCCACAGCGCGGCGCCCAGCCGCGGTTGATGATGAAACCGGGTAATCGCGTCGTCCACAGTCCACTGGAGAACATCGTGAATCGACTTCCCGTGGATGCGCACGTCCAACACCCGCGGTTTGAAGCGGGTGCCGCCGCACGCCTCGCAGGGGACGAAGACGTCGGCGAGGAAGACCATCTCGACCAGCACCGCTCCGGCTCCTTCGCATTCGTCGCAACGCCCCCCCTTCAAATTGAACGAGAAGGTGGAGGCGCTGAACTTCCGTTGACGCGCGAGCGGCTGCGCGGCAAAGAGCTCGCGGATCTCGTCGAAGGCCTTGATATACGTCACCGGATTGGAGCGGGGCGAGCGACCGATCGGTGATTGATCGATCAATACCACGTCTTTGAGCTGCTCCCACCCGGTCAGCGAGGCGACCTCACCCACCGGTTCGCCGAGGTGGGATTTGGCCGAGTGCCCGCCGTGGAGGCGCGCCTCGAGCTGGCGGTAGAGTACGTCATGCACCAGGGTGCTCTTGCCGCTGCCGGATACCCCGGTGATGGCGGTGAGCGTGCCTAACGGAATGTCCGCGTCGACGTTGCGCAAATTGTGCAGCGCCGCCCCGCGGAGCCGAAGCCAGGCGGGCCCGCACTTCCGGCGGACGCTTGGGACGCCGATCCGTTTTTGCCCGGTGAGGTAGTCCGCCGTGAGGGTGCCGGCCGCCGCGCCGACCGGCCCCGCGTAGACCACCCAGCCACCCCGCTCGCCGCTCCCTTCGCCCAGTTCCAGCATGAAATCGGCCTGCCGGATGGCCTCGAGGTCGTGCTCCACCACCAGCACCGTATTGCCCCCGTCGCGGAGCCGCCGGAGGAGCGCCAGGAGGCGGTCGGTGTCCCGCGGGTGGAGCCCGATCGAGGGCTCGTCCAAGACATAGAGCGCATCGACCAGGCGCGCCCCCAGGGCATTGGCGAGCGCGATGCGCTGTGCCTCCCCACCGGAGAGGGTGCGCGCCTGGCGGTCGAGGGCCAGGTAGCCGAGCCCGACATCGAGCAGCACGCCGACGCGCGAAAGGAGCTCTCCCAGGATGTGGTCGCCGATTTCCCGCGCGGCCCCCGTGAGCGCGAGCCCTCGAAGCCACTGGCCGAGTTCGTCGAGGGGAAGCGCCGCGACCTCCGCGATCGATCGTTCGCCGAGCCGCACCGCGAGGGCGTGCTCATTGAGCCGGGTGCCCTTGCAGGCCGGACATGTCAGGGCAAGCTGGTATTGCCGCAGGAAGACCCGGATGTACTGCTTGTAGCGCTTCTCCTCGAGTCCCTTGAGGAAGGGGAAGATCCCCACGAACCGGCCGACTTTGCCGTGGAGCAGCTCGCGGCGGACCTGCGCCTTGAGCGACTTCCAGGGCTTGGCGGGATCGGCGCCGAGTTTCCGGGCGGTGTCGAACAAGAGCTTTCGCCGACTCTCGTACCGGGGCTTGGTCCAGGGGTCGATCGCCCCTTCGACAAGGCTCCGATCTGAATCCGGTATGATGAGGCTCTCGTCATACTCAAGCACCGCGCCGAAACCGTTGCAGCCGCCGCAGGCGCCGCGGGGATTGTTGAACGAAAAGAGCAGCGGGGTCTGAGAGACCGCCGGCGTGTCGCAGGCGCTGCAGGCTAGGTGCTCGGTGAACCGGAGGCGACGTTGGTCATGAAGGACGATGCAGACCCCTTCCCCCTCCGCGAAGGCGAGCGCAACCGCCTCACTCACCCGGTCGGGGGTGGAGGTGGTCAGCCGGTCGACCACCACCAGCAGCTCTCCGGTCCGGGTCAGGTCGATGGTCGCGGGGAGTTCCTCGAGGTGGTACTCCAGCCCGTCGGCCAGAACCCGGAGGAACCCCAGGGCGCGCAGATTGTCGGTCAGCGCGGCGTGGGTCACCCGGGCCGATTCGGGGAGCGGAAAGGTCACCTGCACCCGGCCGGGGCCCGCGGCCAGGATCCGGTCCACGGCGGAGGGCGGCGAGTCCTTTGCCACCGGGTGGCCGCACTTGCGACAGAACGGGGTACCGATGCGCGCCCACAGGAGCCTGAGGAAGTCGTAGACTTCGGTGGCGGTGCCGACCGTCGAGCGGCTGCTCACCGTCGGGTTCCGCTGCTCGATGGCCACCGCCGGGGCGATGCCCTCGAGCCGGTCCACCAGCGGCTTGGGCATCCGTTCGAGAAACTGCTTGGCGTAGGTCGAGAGCGATTCGATGTAGCGCCGTTGTCCCTCGGCATAGAGCGTATCGAAGGCCAGGCTGCTCTTACCGGAACCGGAGGGTCCCGTCACCACGATGAGGCGGCGGCGGGGGAGGTCGACAGTGATGCCCTTCAGATTGTGCTGGCGGGCGTTAACGATGCGCAAAACGGGATCGGACACGCATGAAGAATAAGGGTGCGGCGATTACGTTAGAGGCCACATGGCCAAATTGCTGACCCCGAAGCTCCTTCGGCGCGGGCTCGAGTTCTTCGTGATCGGCTCCGTGATCGGGTTCGCGGCCCTCCTCTACTATAGCGGCAATTTCGGCGCCTTCATGGCCGCCATTCCACGAATCCAGTGGCTCTGGGTCCTTGCCGGGCTCGGGCTCGCCTCGATGGACTGGCTTGGCGGGGGGCTCAGGCTCTGGGTGCTGGCTCGGGAGATCCACCCGAAACCGTCGTTCATAGGGCTGATCCTGGCCGGAGGGATGGGCGCCTGGGCCGCCTATCTCACGCCGCTTCAGTCGGGCAATGGGCCGATCACCGTCTACACGATGCGCCGGTATGGAATCCCCGTGCCGAGCGCGATCACCCTCGTTTTGATGTCGTTCGTATCCACCGTGGCATTCTTCGGCCTGGCGGGCCCGATTGCCATCGCTTTCGGGGCCGGGAAGTCTCTCGGGCAGCATGGGGTCGTGCTCGGGATCTCCCTCTACGACCTCTTCCTGGCCAGCCTCGGCATCTTCGTCCTCCTCTTCGGGGCGCTGATCGTCATCGTCATCAAACCGCGGGCGCTGCATTGGCTGCTTCGCAAGGCGATCGGCTTCGTCGGGCGCCGGAGCAGCCGAGTACTCGGCAAGCTCGAAATGCTCGAAAAGGGAGTCGATCAGGCGCATGACGCGATGGAGAAGTTCAACACGCCGCGCGGCTGGCTGGCGCTCTTCTGGGCCACCGTCATTTCGGGGCCTTCCCACGCGAATAAGTTGCTGGCGGGGTACGTGGCCCTTCGAGCGATCGGCATCGAGGCGCATTTCGTCGACGTCCTGCTCTTACAGACGCTGATCGCCTTTCTCCTCTATTTCTTCGCGCCCACTCCGGGGGGGACCGGGATTGCCGAGTTCCTTTCGGCGGCGGTGATGTCGGTGTATGTCCCCCGACCGCTCACCGCCCTCTATACGCTCATCTGGCGGCTCGTGATCAGCTACTTCACGATCGGGTTCGGCTCCTTGGTCTTCATGTCCTGGGTCAGGAAGGGGCTCAAGGGGGTGGAGCAGGACACCGGGACACTTGCGGTCGAGGCCCCTCCGGCGGCGTGACCGGCCACACCGGGGGCGGTGGATTCCTTGCTCCCCGGCCAACCGGCGCCTACGTTTGAGCCGACCACTTTGCCTTAGGGCGCCCTCATCTGATGCGGCTTCACTTCGGCGGCGACTCTGCTCCCCACTCCCTCATCGAATCTTGAACCTTCGACACCGCCGGCCCGCTTGGTGAGCCTCGCAGACGGCCGCGAGTATGTCCTAAATTCCCCTCGCTTTGCGATCGGGACTGATTCGGCGTCGAATCTGGTTATCGATTCCGAGGGCCGGGGAGACCACCACGCTGAGCTCTGGCGGGTGTCGGACGGCGATTGGCTGGTCGACCGGAGCGACGGCGACACCTGGGTCAACGGGCGGCTGGTGCAGGGAAGGGTGCGGCTTCGGAGTGGGGACGTGATTCGGGTCGGGCGTGAGGAGCTCCGCTACTATCCGGGGGAACGGGAGGCGGTACCGTCCCCGCCAACCCAGGCCGCCTATCTGGCCCCGGCCGACTCGGCGCTCGCCTGGCTCACGGTTCAGCGGGGGGGAAGACGAGGGGACCGGATCGAGCTGCGCTCTCCCGTGGTCAACGTCGGCCGCGGGGCATTCAACGATGTCGTGCTTCCCGACTCTTCAGTGAGTGCGAGCCACGCCCGCCTTGCTTTGCGGGATGGGGTTTGGTCGATTGCGGATCTCGGTTCGGTGACCGGTACCCGGGTTGACGACCAGCTCGTGACCGGGACGACGGCTGTCGCGCCGGGTGCGATCCTCCGTTTTGGCGAGGCGGTGCTCCTCTTCGAGCAGCCGGAGAGTGGAGCCCGCCGGAGATCGGGAAAGGTCGTTCTCGAGGTGCCTCTCTCGCCCAAGCTGGCTGAACCATTGCAGATCATCGGTCCGACCCCCTGGCGGCGCCCGGGGCGGCGGAAGCGGCGTGCCCGGCTCCTGCGCGGCCTCCTCTTGCTCGCGCTCCTGGGCTTGGCCGCCGCGGCCTACTTCCTGAGCCGCGGCTAGGCCGGCGATGCGGATTTCCTGCGCGGGGAATACCGACGTCGGCGTGGTCCGATCGGGGAATGAGGACAGCTTCCTCCTCGATTGCGCCAAGGGCCTCTTCATCGTGGCCGACGGCATGGGAGGGCACGCGGCCGGCGAAGTGGCGAGCGAGATGGCGGTGCAGATCATTGCGCGGGAACTTGGCAACCTGCGGGGGTTGACCGATGCCGAGGCCTCCGCGCGCATGCGGAGCGCCATCCGGAAAGCCAATGCGTCGATCTTTGACCGGACGCTGGCGGAACACGACAAGCGCGGAATGGGCACCACCACCACCGTCATGGTGCTCTTTTCTCGGCGATACCTTATTGGACAAGTGGGTGACAGCCGGGCTTACCTGCTCCGCGAGGGTGGCCTCCTTCAACTGACGAAGGACCATAGCTACGTCCAGGAACAGGTGGACGCCGGCCTCCTGACTCCGGAGCAAGCGCGCACCCATCCGTATAGCAATGTGATCACCCGGTGCGTCGGCGCCAATGAGGATGTGGCCCCGGACGTCTATTTCGGCAATCTGGAGCGCGGCGATCTCGTCCTCCTCGCCTCGGACGGACTGACCGGCATGCTGGAGGATGACCAGATCGCGTCGATCATGGGTGTCGAAGAAACGCCGGAAGGGTGCGTCAACAAGATGATTGCGGATGCCAACCGGCGCGGCGGCCTCGACAACATTACGGCCATCGTCGTCCGCGTCGAAGCGGTCGATCCGAACAACACCGGCGAAATCCCCGTGGTATCACCCGCCTGAGGGTTCCATGACCAATCCGAAGCTCCTGCTCTTCCTCGCTCTTGGCGTGGTAACGGTGGTCTTCGCGGCCGCTTGGGCAAGATCCCTCATGGCAGCGAAGGCAAGCGGCAATGGCGCCGCAGCGCCTACCGCCGGCCAGACGGGAATCGGATTCGTCACCGACTTCTTCGATACGCTGGGCATCGGGTGCTTCGCTCCGACCACGGCGCTCTACCGCTTTTTCAAGATGGTCCCGGACGAGAAGATTCCCGGCACCCTCAACGTCGGCTTCACACTCGGGACGGTGGCGCAGGCGTTCATCTACATCACCATCGTCGAGGTGGATTTTACGACGCTGCTGCTCCTCATCGTGGCGTCGATGGCGGGGGCGTGGCTGGGCGCGGGGGTCGTCTCGAACTGGCCCAAACGGCATATCCAGATCGGGATGGGGTTGGCGCTGCTCGTGGCGGCGATCTTGTTCATTCGAACGAACATGAATCCCGCCGCCGGAAGCGGGACGGAACTTGCGCTCACCGGGACAAAGCTCGTGATCGGGGTGGTGGGAAATTTTGCGCTTGGCGCGCTGATGACTCTGGGGATCGGACTCTACGGCCCGGCGCTCATCATGATCAGCTTACTCGGCATGGATCCGCGCGCGGCCTTCCCGATCATGATGGGAAGCTGCGCCTTCCTCATGCCGGTCGCGAGCCTCCGATTCTTGAAAGCGCAGGCCTACGACGCCAAGGCCGCGATCGGCCTCGCGATAGGCGGAGTGCCTGCCGTTCTGCTGGCTGCGTTCATCGTCAAGTCGATGGATCTGGTGGCGGTGCGGTGGCTGGTCGTGGTCGTGGTGTTGATCGCGGCCATCGGGTTGCTGCGCTCCGGTTTGATGAAGCAGCGGGCCTAGCGGGCTCAGCCGTCACTAGAGCAGGGCCTGCCCCCGCTCCAAACGGCCCCGTACCTCCTCCGCCGTCATCTCCAGCAATTTCGGAACGCCATCGATCGACCTCGAGGGCGTTCGCGCAACGAATACGCGGAGCCTCCGCGCGCTGCGATAGAGCTCGCCGGCAATACGGGGGAGGCCCAGATGCC
>JABFSM010000026.1 GCA_013140635.1 Gemmatimonadales bacterium | reverse complement strand
GCGGAGTCCCGATGTTGCCGCCCGCCTCGCCCCTTCGGCCCGCCATGCCAAGCAGATGGCCGATCAGCGCCGTCGTGGTGGTCTTGCCATTGGTGCCGGTGACGGCGATGTACCGCGCGCGCGGAAGGGCCTCGAGACCCAGATCGGCCTCCGCCCGGATCGGGACGCCGGCGGCGCGCGCCGCAGCGATCGGCGGTGCGCTGGGCGGCACTCCGGGCGAGACGATGGCCACACCCGCCCTGGCGATCCGTCCGAGATCGTGCCCGCCGACCTCGACCACCGCGCCGGTGGCCCGAAGGGTCTCGGCCAGCCGCTCCAGCGCCTCGAACGTGCCCGCGTCCGACGCGTAGACCGGCACGCCGGCGCGGCGCAGCAGTTGGGTGGCCGCCACCCCGCTCCGCCCGAGGCCGATGACCGCCGCTTCCAGGCCGTCAGGCACGCCGAACGCCGTCATCGGAGCTTCAGGGTGGCGAAGGCCACCAGCGCGCAGAGAATGCCGAGGATGTAGAACCGCGTCACGACGGTGGTTTCGGCCCAGCCGAGCTTTTCGAAATGGTGGTGGAGCGGCGCCATGCGGAAAACCCGGTGCGCGTCGGCGTACTCCCGGCCTCGGGTCCGCTTGAACCACTTGTACACGCCGATCTGCAGCATCACCGACACCTGTTCCGCCACGAACACGCCGCCGATGATGAGCAGCAGAAACTCCGCCTTGAGGAGAATGCTGACGGTCCCGAGGGCGCCGCCGATGGCCAGGCTCCCGGTATCGCCCATGAAGACCTGGGCGGGATGCGCGTTGAACCAAAGAAAGCCGAGGGCGCCGCCCAGGAGCGCGGCACAGAAGACCGTCAGCTCACCGGCCCCGGGCAGATAGTAGAACTGGAGATAGCTCGTCGCGTCCACCCGGCCAAAGACGTAGGCGAAGAACGCGAACCCCGCCGCGGCGATGGCCGTGAGGCCGGCCGCGAGGCCGTCCAGGCCGTCGGTCATGTTCACCGAGTTGCTCGTCCCGGCAACGACGAAGGTGACGAACGCCACGTAGAGCCAGGGGGCGAATCGAATGAGGGTGTACTTGAAGAACGGCACCGTCGTGGCGGCCGCGGGAATGACCTCCGGCGAAACGACCGGCCAGTAGAGCAGGTACAGGCCAAGCGCCAGACCGAACGAGACCTGCCCCACCAGCTTCCACTTGGCCACGAGCCCGCGCGACTTGCCTTCCACGATCTTGAGATAGTCGTCGAGAAACCCGATGGCGCCGGTCCAAAGCATGGCCATCAGCGCCACCACCACGAAGCGGTTGTTGAGCGGCGCCCAGAGCAGAGTCGGGACGACGGTGGCGATGAGGATGATGATCCCCCCCATCGTCGGGGTACCCCGCTTCCCTTGGTGGCTGGCAAGTCCTTCGGCCCGCACCACCTGCCCGATCTTCCGGGCGCGGAGCTTCGCGATGATGCTCGGCCCGACCAGAAAGGCAAAGAGGAGCGCGGTCAGCATCGCGCCGGCGGCGCGAAAGCTGATGTAGTTGAACAGATTGAAAACGAGGTATTCGCGAGCGAGAGGAGCCAGCAAGTGATACAGCATCGCGCCTCAGGTCGTGGGAGACGACACACGTGAGAGAAGATTGGGAAGCACCCGTTCGAGCGCAACGCCTCGGCTTCCCTTCAGCACCACCAGCTCTTCGCCGCTCACCCGCATGGCCAGGAGAGGACCGAGTTCGTCGGCGTCCGAGGCGGTGAGGAGCCGGTCGCCCAGAACGGGGCGATACGGCTCCAGGGCCTCGACGAATTCGCCCACGGCGGCGAGGAGGTCGGGTTTGAGCGCCACGAGGAGCGAGGCGACCTCGGCATGGAGGGCGGGCCCGGCCTCGCCAAGCTCCCGCATCGTTCCCGCCACGAAGACCAGCTTCCTCGAACCGCGAAGCGCGCGGGCCAGCTCGATGGCGGCCCGAAAGGAGGCTGGGTTGGCGTTGTACGCGTCGTTGAGCACCATGAGGCGGCCATGCTCGGTCAACTCCCCCCGCCCGCCGGGAAGCCGAAGCGACTCGAGCGCGCCGGCCATGCGATCGGGCTCCAAGCCCAGCGCTTCGCCGACCGTCCACGCCAGCATCGCATTGCCGGCCTGATGCTTCCCGCGCGCATCGAGCAGAAAGCTCTGCTTGCCCATCGTCACTCTGGGGCGGCCATCTTTGGTCATTTCGAGCTTCGAGGGAATCCGATCGGCCCCGGCGAGGCCGGCGGTCACGACCTTGCGCGCCCGTTGCCGCGCCTGTTCCGCGAGCGCCGAGGGCTCGGTGCCGACGACGGCGAGACCCACCCCGTCGGTCAACGACAACTTCTCTTCGAGCACCCCTTCCCCGCTGCCGAACCCTTCGAGGTGCCCGGCCGCGACGTTGGTGATTACCGCAATGCTCGGTTCGATCACCTCACGGTGCCGGGCGATTTCGCCGGGAAGATTGGCGCCGGCCTCGATGACGAGCGCATCGGTCCCTTCGGGAGCCTCGAGAATCGTGAGCGGCACCCCGACCAGGTTGTTCAGGTTGACACGGGTGGCCCAGACTCGGTAGCGAGTGCCAAGCACCGCCGCGAGCATTTCCTTGGTCGAGGTCTTGCCGTTGGTTCCGGTGACGGCAACGACCGGGCCGTTGATCGTCTTCCGCCGGGCGTGCGCCAAGTCGCCCAGCGCGCGAAGGGTGTCCCCGACCCTGTAGAGGGTTAGGCCGGGCACCGGCGCCGTACCCTCCCGGACAACGGCGCCGGTGGCGCCCGCCCTTGCGGCGGCTGCGAGGAATTGGTGCGCGTCGAAGCGCTCGCCCGTCAACGCCACGAAGAGGGAGCCGGGCTCGATCTCGCGGGTGTCGGTGGAGATGCCGGGGTACGTCCGATCGGCGGCGGGACCGGGAAGCCCGAGCGCGGTTCGGACCGAGCGATCGGTCCACCTCATTCCCTCTCTCCTGAATCCTGAATCCCGAATCCCAAGATCTCCCCCACGATCTGCCGCTCGTCGAAAGGATGGTACTCCTTGCCGATGATCTGGTAGGTCTCGTGTCCCTTCCCCGCGAAGAGAAGGGTGTCCCCCGTTTTCGCGAGCCCGATGGCCTGACGAATCGCCTCGCGGCGGTCGGCCACCCGGAGGTGCTCGGCGCCCGCGGGGAGGCCGGCTATCACCTCGTCCAGGATCGCTTCCGGGTCCTCGGTGCGCGGGTTGTCGGAAGTGATGACGGTTAGGTCGGCGAGGCTGCCGGCGATCTTCCCCATCATCGGCCGCTTGCCGCGGTCGCGGTCGCCGCCGCAACCGAAGAGCACGATCACCCGGCCCACCGTGACCGAACGGATCGCACGGAGCGCGCGCTCCAGCGCGTCGGGGGTGTGCGCGTAGTCGCGAAGGACCACGAACGCGCCCGAGGCCAGCTGCTCCATTCGGCCGGGAACCTGCGGCGCCATCCCGAGCCGCGCGGCGACCTCCTCCAAGGAAAGGCCGAAGCCGAGCGCCACCGCCGCGGCCGCGAGGGCGTTGGCGATGTTGAATTCGCCCGGCAGCGGGAGGCTCACCTCCCGGGTGCCGAACCGTCCTTCGAGGCGGAAACGGCTGCCGGTGGACTCGAGCACCGCACCGCTCGCGCGGAGATCGGCATCGGGATGGAAACCGAACGACACCGTCCCCCCGGTGCGGGGGAGTATCGCCCACGCCGGATCATCGGCATTCACCGCCACGACGGCTTTTTTCTCGAGGAGCGTCAGCAACTTGGCCTTGGCCGCCAGGTAGTGCTCCATCGTGCCGTGGTAATCGAGGTGATCGCGGGTCAGGTTGGTGAAGACCGCGGCATGAAAGAGCAGCCCATCGAGACGGCCTTGGTCGAGGCTATGCGACGAGGTCTCCATCGCAACGCTGCGAACTCCCCGGTCCCGGAGTTCCGCAAAAGTGGCGTGCAGATCGACCGGCCCCGGGGTCGTGAGCGATCCCGCGGTCGAGGGCACCGCCGCGCCGGCGCCGTCGAAGGCGCCCAGAGTGCCGATGCTCGCGGCGTCGCCCTCCCGGTTGAGCAGATGCCGGACGAGTCCCGTGGTGGTGGTCTTGCCGTTGGTGCCGGTGATCCCCACCAGACGCATCCCCGCCGCCGGCTCGTCGTACCACGCTTTGGCCAGCGCGATCGCCGCCTTGCGCGCATCGTGCACGACGATCGTGGGCACATCGGAGCCGACCGGCGCTTCGGCCACGATCGCCGCCGCGCCACGGGTCAACGCATCGGGCACGAAGCGAAGCCCGTCCTGTTGCGAGCCGCGCACCGCGATGAAGAGGGCGCCGCCCGCCGCCTTACGGCTGTCGGTGGTGAGCCCGGTAAAGGAGGGGAGCCGCTCCGGGCAGAGCCGGAGAAGCCCGGTGCGCCGGAGCGCGGCGATCAGCGAGGGAGTGTCTCTCATTGGGCGTACACCACGACGGTCTTGCCGGCCGCCAGCGAATCTCCGGCCGCGGGAATGGTACGGAGGGCGCGGCCGGTCCCTTCGATGCGCACGCGGAAGCCCCGCTGGTGGAGCGCGAAGGCCGCCGCCCGGATCGTGCTGCCCGCCACATCGGGGATCAGCACCGGCTTCCCGGCGGGCTTCGGCGCGTCGGTAACGGGCAACCTCGCCGTGGTGACCGTGGCCGCTTCCTCGCGCTTGCTCGGCTGTTTGGGATTCGGCGCCTCGATGCTCGCATCGGCGAGGGCGTGCCGGTCGAGTGCGCTTTCGCGCGCCGCGAGGGCCTGGCGGAGCATGGCGGCGGTGAGCGGCGCCGCGACTTGCCCGCCGTAGATCTGGCCGGCGTGAGGCCGGTCGATCGTCACCACCGCCACGATCTGCGGATTGGTGGCGGGGTAGATCCCGGCGAAGGACGCGCGATACTGCCCCGGCTCGTAGCGGCCGTTGACGATTTGCAGAGCGGTGCCGGTCTTGCCGAGGATCCCGCCGCGCACCTGCGCCCGGCCGCCGGTGCCGGAATCGCTGGCGGCCTCCGCCAGGAAGGAACGAATCCGCGCCGCGATCTCCGAGCTCACCGCCCGGCGCACGACTTCGGTCTCGTGACGGTACAGCACGGTTCCATCGGGGGCGCGGATTTCCTTGACGAGGGTCGGCGCGAGGAGCACCCCGTCGTTGGCGAACGCTCCGTACGCCGCGGCCAGCTGCACCGCGGTGATCTGCAGCTCGTACCCCATGGCGAGGCTCGGCCCGGTGTATCCGGCGCGCCACCGGTCGGGGCGCGGCAGGAGCCCCCCCGCCTCCGAGGGAAACTCGACGCCGGTGGCGGCGCCGAACCCGAACGACCGGAGCACTTCGTAGTGCTCTTCCGGGGTGAGCTTCTGGGAAAACTTGGCGATCCCGATGTTGCTGGAGACCTGGATGGTCCGTTCGAGCGTTATGCTTCCCTTTTCCGGATGGTCGTCGTTGATCACCCGCGTGGTCGTGCCGCTGGTGACGAAGGTCCATTTGCCATTCTCCACGTCCACCGTCTCGGCGCTGTCGACACGCCCGAGCGCCAGGAGCGCCGCGGCGGTAAACGGCTTGGCGGTGGAGCCGGGCTGAAACCCGCCGGTCAGCATCGACGGGGTGGCCGCGGTGCCCGATTCGGTCAGGGAGGCGAGCGCCAAGAGCTCCCCATTCCGCGGGTCCATGAAGACCACGTCGCCCCCTTCGGCCTTCGCATCCTTGATGGCCAGGGCGAGCGCCCGCTCGGCGATCGCCTGCAACTCGGCGTCGATCGTGAGCACCACGTCGTTGCCGGCGACCGGCTCTCGTTCGACCCGGCCCGGCGACTCGAAGACTTTGCCCGAGGGGTCCCGAAGGTCGGTGCGGCGCCCGGGCTTGCCGGCCAGAATCGAATCGAGCGACCGCTCGAGCCCCGATTGGCCCCGGAGGCCGCCGGCTTCCACCGCGCCGACGATCGGCCGGGCCAAGTCGTCGCGCGGATAGGCGCGTCCATAGAGCGTGTAGACGTGGACCCCGCGAAGCCGCCGGATCGCCTCGACCTGCCCGGAGGTGAACGGGCCGCCGAAAAAGGGATAAAGCGGCTTGCCCCGCCGGAAGGAGCGGCGAAGGGAGTCGGCCTTGATCCGGAGATCGCGCGCGGCGGTGGCGATGAGCCGCTGGGTATCGGTCACTTCGCGGAGCGCGATCTGCACCTGGAATTTGGGCAGCGAATGCGCGAGCGGCGTCCCGCCGCGGTCGAAGATCGTCCCGCGCCGCGCGAGCAGCTCCCGCGACACGGTGCGCTGGCTGACCGCAGCCTTCGAGAACTCGCGGCCCTTGACGAGCTGCAGCCAACCGGCGCGGCCCATGACCACGAGCAGACCGAGGCCGAGCGCCACTTGCAGCGTCGCGATTCGGGCGGCCGGCTTGGCCACTAGCGGCCCCCTCCCTTGGCGGCGCTGTCGACCCGAAGCTGGGTGTTCTCGGATTCAGAGGGTTCGTGCAGGCCGGCCCGCTCCATCTTGGGAATCAGCACCTCGCGGCTTGTGGCGGTGCCGATCTGGCGAATCAGCTCGGCGCGCCGCCCTTCCAACGCGAGGGCGCTATCCTGGATCCCCTGAATGCGCCGAGCGGCGCGAAGGGCGCTCCCCTGGCGGCTCACGATGGCCGCCGCCGCCAAGAGAAAGAGGACCAGCCAGAGGGCAAGCCAGTGGCGCCCTCTAAGCTTGAGCTGGCGTGCGGAAGATCCGGAGCCGCGCGCTCCGCGCGCGGCTGTTCGCGGCGATTTCCTCGGCATCGGGTACTATCCCTCCGCGCGGCGAGGCCGAGCCGAGCGGACGACCCCGACAGGTGCAGACCGGCTGCTCCGGCGGACAGACACAGGAGCGGTTCCATTCATGAAAGGCATGTTTGACGAGGCGATCCTCGCCCGAATGATAACTGATAACCGCGACGGCTCCGCCAGGTGTCAGCGCGTCCCGCAAGAGCGGAAGCGCTTCTTCGAGGCCGGCGAGCTCTCCGTTCACGGCAATTCGAAGCGCCTGGAAGAGCCGGGCGAAATCGTCGGGACCGGACCGCGGCCCGAGGACGGCGCGAATGGCGTTCACGAAATCGTCGCTGGTGGCAAAAGGAGCCCGTTCACGCCTCCGGACAATCTCGCCGGCCAGCCGGTAGGCGCGGGGCTCGTCCCCCCACTCCTTGAGCCAGGTGCGGAGGGTCTCGACCGATGCGGAGTTGAGGAGATCGGCACCGGTCGGGCCGTCCGGTCCCATGCGCATGTCGAGCGGGGCCCCGGGGCGGAAGGTAAAGCCGCGCGCCTCTTGATCGAACTGCCTCGACGAGACCCCCAGATCCATCAGGATGAAATCGGGGCTGAAATCGTGGATCTCCGCCAGCGCCTCGGGGCTCCAGAATGGGGCTTCGAGATACCGAATACCCGACTCGCCGAGCCGTTCCCGGGCAATTCGGATCGCGTCGGGATCCCGGTCGATGGCAAGCAACTCCGCCCCCGCTTGAAGGAGCGCTTCAGCGTGGCCGCCGTCGCCCAGCGTCGCGTCGACGACCCGGCGGGCGCCCTGGGCGGTGTTCAGCACCTGGGCCAGGAGAACTGGTTGGTGAAATGTCATGACCAACCATAAGAGCACTTCACCCCGTCCGGCAGCCGGACGGGGTGAAGTGGGACGCAACCTGAGCGGGGCTGACGGGGCTCGAACCCGCGACCTCCGCAGTGACAGTGCGGCACTCTAACCAAGCTGAGCTACAGCCCCTGTTGCGAAGCCACTCAATTTAGAGGGCACCGGGGCTACTTGCAATACGCTTTGATCATCTGATCGACGCGCGTCACATACGTCGGGTGATGTGGGAGATAGCGGTCGATCGTCGTGGGGCTGATCGAGCGTCCTGCGGTGAGGGCCGGTCCCGACTCGTCGAGCAAGATCTTCATTTCTTGGGCGAGCGGACATGACTTCGTGTCAAACGCCGGCTTGTCTTTCGCCACCATGATCTGAAAGGTGGAGAGCCCGAGCACGAAGTTCGCCAGCTGCGCCGCACGTGCCTCCGGTGGGACCAGCTTGACGGCGACCCGCGCAAGTTCCGCCGCCTGGTCGTAGTCGGGCGGAGTGGACTGCAGGAGCGGAAACGCCGCGATCTGAGCGAGAATCAGCGACATATTCTGCTTGTCCTCACTCCCGCCGAGACGCTCAACGTAGGGAGCGAACGGGACCGCATCCCGACCACGCTTCGCTTCCGCCAGCGCCTTGGCCACCTTGAGCACCGGCGTCAGGTCGGAAGAATCCACCGCCATGAGCCGCCTGGTGACCGAAACCGCGCTATCGAGCGGCCCCGCGACGCCATACGCCTCGGCCAATTGCCCAAGCAAGATGGCGTTGTTCGGATACTTGCCCGCGCCCTTCCGCGCCCAGCGCACGAAGCGCTCGGTATCGATGAGCACGCTGTCGCGGGTGAGCTTGGTACCGGCCGAATCGATCGTGACCTTCGACGGAATCGAGGGACGCGAGGCGGCAAAGGTGATCTTGGTGTAGAAGGTCGTGTCGGCCTTGGTGGAGTCGAGGGCATAGACCTGCTCCAAGGCGTCGACCGCGCACTTGTTCTTCTCCGGAGTACCCTGCGCAATGCAGGCGCCGAACTTGAGGTCCCAGAGGTCGGCGTTGGCCTGGTCGAGCTTGAGCCCTTCGTCGGCCACCTGCTCGGCCGCATCGGGCCGGCCATAGTTCTGGAAGAGCCGGAAGGCCTCTTTGCGGAGCGATTCGTTGGTCGGAGCGACCCGCAACATTTCCTGGAAGGTGTTGATCGTCTGGGTGCTGTCGCCCTTGGCCTGGTACTGTACCGCAAGACTCGTCCAGGCCGGCAGCGAGAGCCAGTCACCCTTGGTGGCGCCCTTCAGGTGATTGATGATGGTGTCGACCGGCGCCTTCTTGGCGATATGGATCTGGGCGACGCAGTACTCCGCCAGCCCATGGTTCGGCTGGAGCCGGAGCGCCTTGATCGCCGACTCGGTGGCCTTCTCGGCCGCTGTCGCCTTGGTATTGTCGCACAATTTGGCGTCGGGGAGGGCCTTGAACGCATTCTGCAACGAGTCGGCGACCTTTGCGCCGAACTCCTCCAACGCCTGATTCGGTAGCTGCGCGATTCGAACCATGTGGCCGGCGTCGTCGTTGAGGCCGGCCAGGCGGGCCTCGACTGTGTACCGGCCCCCGTCGCCTCGGAGCAGCGTGGAGAGCACCAGCCCACGGGCCTGGAGCGAATTGGCGAGCTGCCGGGCCACCAGCGGGGGCAGGACCGCATCGATCGGGTAGGCGTACTGGAGGAGCGCATCGTTCATCTGTTGGCGGGTGATGACTCTCCACCACTTGTCGCCGAACTTGCTGATCCGATCGCGCATCCCGATGCCGACCCGGACCGCGGAGGCCGAATCCGTCGACGAGAAGCTGAACGGATTGGCAACGAGCAGCCGAGGATTGTTGTTCAGTTGCTCCGGGAGCGGCGGGCGCCCGGACCGGAGCTGCGCCGCCAGCGGGGTTCCGGAGGTGCCGACAACCAGACCAAGAGCGAGTACCGAGGTCAGACGCATTCCGAACTACCTCCCAGCATTGGCCGCCCTAGTGGGCGGTGTACGCCGCGTCCAGTCGGAGCGCGGGACGATGGGCGAAGAGGGATTCGAACCCCCGACATCCTGCGTGTAAGGCAGGCGCTCTGAACCGCTGAGCTATTCGCCCGGGTGCGCGTCGGCGCCGTCCCCAGGATCCTGCCTGTAGGGGGACGCGCCACGCCAACGGCCCTGCACGCATGGACCGGACCGGCCCGGCGTCAGAGAGCGATAGCTACGGGGAAGAGCACACAGTACCCCAAGACCAGGAGGACCGCCGCGAGGCTGGCCGCACCGGACGAGAGGGTAACATATCCCGCAACGATACAGGCCGTTGCCAGGGCAAGCACGACGATATTCCGCTTGCCGAGCAACGCCCGCCGTTCTCCACGCTTTGTTTCGACGGATGCCATAAGATCATGGAAATTATGGCGATCACCCTCCTTCATCAAGCGTCTGGGGATAGATGAATTTGGGAACATCATTGCGGCTTGGATGCATCGGGATCCTGCGGCGGCGCCACATGGGGCTCCTCCACCGGCTCATCCTCCGCTATGACCCAGCCCTGGTCGAGCGCCGCCCGTCTCGGCCGGTCCCGCCGGCGCCGTACCCAGGCCGCCAAGAGCACCAGTCCGGCAAGGAGCGCCCAGGCCCCCCCGGCCATGATCCAGACCAATAGGCCGTAGCGGCGCCGGGTGTCTTTCTGCCACTCGAGCTCGAATCGCCCCAGCGGCGAGCCGGTCGTGGCCAGCACCGCCTCGCCAAACCCCTCGCCCTCGATCAGCCGATCGAGCAGCGGGCTGAGGCTCTGGCTCGGATGCCGCCGGGCAAGCAAACTGACCACCGAAGCTGCGAGCGCATACGCCGCCTCGGCCGACGCTTGGTCGGCGCGAAGCGCCCGGTCCAGTTCGAAGAAGTTCGGCACCCGGCCGAGCGCGACCGTCAGATTGAGCCGCAGAGACTCCAGGCGGTCCCATTCTCCCGAAGCCACGCTGGCGTACCCTTCGTCGAACCAGAGCGGCACCCGGGTGCGCACGGCGTCGCGAAGGGCAAAGTGAGCCAGCTCGTGGAGCAGGATCTGTTGGGGATTACCGCGATCGGCTCGTATGACGATCGTGCGGGCGCCCGGGAGGGCAAAGCCGGCTCCCCAAGAGGGGGCCCTCCCCCGCAGGATGCTGTCGAGGCGCTGGTCGCCGCGTACCACGATCAGGCGGATCGGCCCCGGCAACCGCCGCCCGAGACCGAACCATGCCCGAGCCGACCCCGCCTGCTCGGCGAGCCCGATAGCCAGGGTCAGATCGGCTCGTCTCGCGAGGGCAAGGACGTCGCCTACCCGGACGCCCTCCAGGCTATCGGCCTGAGCGAGCCCGAGCGTCAGGAGGAAGCGAAGCGCGGGATCTCCTCCCCTCTTGCGGTGCGGTCCAGGAGTTCCTGGCAGCGCCGGGCCCAGGGCGCGAACCGGTTGGCGGCGGCGCCCCGCTCCCAGGTGGCGCGGGCCTCCTCGCGCCGTCCCGCCAACCAGAGGGCGCGACCGAGTTCATGATATGCCTCGATGAGGTTCGGCCCCTGTTCGATGGCCCGGCGGAGAAAGGCCTCGGCGTCGGCCATCATCCCACGCTCCAAATACACGAGCCCGAGGTAGTAGTTCGCGTAGAGGGTGGCTTTCCGGTCGTTGTCGAGCCGGATCACCCGCGAAAGATGCTCGATCGCCTCGCCGAAGATCCGTTTCTTGAGGCAGATGTAGCCGACGTTGACCCGGGCCAGCGCATTCCCCGGCTCCAGCACCAGCACTCTGGAGAAATTGGCCAGCGCGTCGTCGTATTGTTCGGCGTGCATCTCCGCCCAGCCTAACAGCGAGAGCGCCTGCGGGTCGCCGGGGGAGAGCTCCAGCGCCCGCGTCAGCGCCTGGATGGCACCCTGGGGGTCGCCGAGGGAGATGAGGCTCCATCCCTTCTCGATGAAGGTCGAGGCGCCCAGATGGTCGCGGTGGAGCTGGGGCGGCTCCTGCGCCGGCGGCTCCTCGCCGGCGGTCTGCTTGTACAGTTCGACCAGCCCGCGAATTTCCTCCTTCAACTGGCCCAGCTCGCCGAGCGCGCCGTCGACGCGTTTGAAGAGAGCGACGATGCGCCGCTTGGCCTCGTCGCGGGCCGGCGCCGTGGGAGTGCCGGCCAGCGATTCGGCAATCGCCTGGAACTCGGCGCGGAGCGCCGAGAGGAGCGCATAGGCAGCCTGGTCGGTCACAGCTCCGCGCGGCCTCGCTCATAAGAGTTGACGACCACCCGTCCGGTGGCGACGTCGAAGTCCACCGATCGCCCGAAATCTCCTCCGACCAGCTCGCCGACGAGCCGGATGCCGAGCCGGTGCAGCGATTCGCGAGCGGCGTGCACGTTGCGCTCCCCCATCTGGATCGTCCCGGGCGGCTGGAGGACCGCGAACATGCTCGCCCCGCCGACGAGCCGGGCGGTGAGTCTCGGCTGCTTGGCCCCGAGACGGAGCACCCCCTCGAGGAGCGCCGCCACCGCCGACGGGGCGAAGCGGCCCGGCTCCCCCGGACGGGGGCGGCCGGCGCTGGACGAGGGGAGCAGCACATGCGCCATCCCACCGATCTTCGCTTCAGCGTCATGCAAGATCACGGCGACGCAACTGCCGAGGGCGAGCGCGGCCAGCGTTGCGGGCGCCCGGGCCACCTCCAGCTCGGCGATCCCCACGATGAGACGAGGAGCGGTCACGCAGTTCTCCGATAGATTCGGTGAGACACATCCACTGGGACGAACGGGGCGCCGGGAAGCGCCACCAACGATTCGTTGCGCCCGAGGAGGAGCAATCCGCCGGGGCGGAGCGCGCCGGCGGCGGCGGCGAGCAACCGGCGCTGCCCT
>JABFSM010000281.1 GCA_013140635.1 Gemmatimonadales bacterium | reverse complement strand
AGTGTCTGGAGCGGATCGGGAAAGCTGCCGACGAACGCGATCGGCAGCGCGGGCAGGGTCACGCTTCGCGCGCTTGGCGGGGCCGCTCGGTGATGACCATCGGCTGGCTCCCTTCCGTTATGCATTCCGGCGTGATGATGACTTCGCGCACGTCGTCCCGCGAGGGGAGATCGAACATCAGGTCGGTCATTACCGTCTCGAGGATGGCCCGCAGCCCGCGCGCGCCGGTGCTCCGCTTGATCGCCTTCTTGGCCACCGCCTGCAGCGCCTGCTGATCGAAGGTCAGGCCCACATCTTCCAGCTCGAAGAGCTTCTTGTACTGCTTGGTGATGGCGTTCTTCGGCTCCACGAGAATCCGCACCAGCGACTCCTCGTCGAGCGGCTCCAGCGGCACCACCACCGGCAACCGCCCCACCAGCTCCGGGATCATGCCGAACCGCAACAGATCGTCAGGCTCGGCCTGCCCGAACGGATTCTTCTTGTCCACCTCGGTCATGCTGTCGCGGTTCGCGGAACTCGCGAAGCCGATCTGCTGCCGGCCCAGCCGGCCCTCGATGATCTTATCCAGCCCGTCGAAGGCGCCGCCGCAGATGAACAGGATGTCCTTGGTGTTGATCTGGATGTATTCCTGCTGCGGATGCTTCCGGCCTCCCTGCGGGGGCACCGACGCGACCGTCCCCTCTAATATCTTGAGGAGCGCCTGCTGCACGCCCTCGCCCGACACGTCGCGGGTGATGCTCGGATTTTCCGACTTGCGGGCGATCTTGTCGATCTCGTCGATATAGACGATGCCCCGCTCGCATTCGGAGACGTTGAACTCGCCGGCCTGGAGGAGCCGGACCAGAATGTTCTCCACATCCTCGCCCACGTAGCCCGCTTCGGTGAGCGTCGTGGCGTCGGCGATCGTGAAGGGCACGTCGAGGATTCTGGCAAGCGTCTGCGCGAGGAGGGTCTTTCCGACGCCGGTGGGGCCCAAGAGCAGGATGTTCGACTTGTCGAGCTCCACTCCGCCGGCGTCCCGCCCGCTCGTCGAATTGATCCGTTTGTAGTGGTTGTAGACCGCAACGGCGAGGGTGCGTTTGGCCCGTTCCTGCCCGATCACGTATTGGTCCAGCACGTCCTTGATTTCGCCCGGCGTGGGGACCTGCGTGATGTTGTCGACGACCTCCCGCTCTTCATCCTCCGCCAAAATCTCATTGCAGAGAGTGATGCATTCGTTGCAAATGTAGACCGACGGCCCGGAAATGAATTTCCGGACCGAGTCCTTCGATTTCCCGCAGAAGGAACACCTGAGGTGCTTGTCGGTCGACATGGTATCAGCTCGCGCCTGGGCGCTGGCTAGGAGACAGCCGTAAGCTCAACCCCCGCCGGGACGGGGTCAAGTGTTCGGCGCCGCGCCGGCGGCGGCGTCGATTTGCGGCTGGAACACCTGGTCGACGATACCGTACACTTTGGCCTCGTCCGCGCTCATGTACCGGTCGCGGTCCATGTCCCGTTCGATCTGCTCCACCGACTGGCCGGTATGCTTGGCGTAGAGCTCGTTCATCTTGGTCCGGAGGTAGAGGATCTCCCGCGCCTGAATCTCGATGTCCGACGCCGTGCCCTGCGAGCCCCCCGACGGCTGGTGGATCATGATGCGGGCGTGAGGCAGCGCGCTCCGCTTTCCCTTTCGCCCGGCGGCGAGCAGGAACGACCCCATCGACGCCGCCATCCCCATGCAAATGGTGTTGATCGGGGCGCGAAGGTGCTGCATCGTGTCGTAGATCGCCATCCCGCTCGACACGATCCCCCCTGGCGAGTTGATGTACATGTAGATGTCTTTCTCGGGGTTGTCGGCGTCGAGAAAGAGCAACTGCGCGATGATGATGTTGGCCACCTCGTCGTTGATGCCGGCGCCCAGGAAGACGATCCGGTCCATGAGGAGGCGCGAGAAGATGTCGTAGGTCCGCTCGCCGCGGCTCGACCGCTCGATGATGTAGGGCGGATAGAGCATGTGGGTCACGATGCTGCCTCGGTAACGGTGGACTGCGAGAGGAGCCAGGTGAAGACCTTCTCCTCGGTAATGGAGCGCTCGAGTTCCGGCAGCCGTTTGGCCTGCTCCAGCGACGCGTAGATCTGCGCCGGCGTCGTACCCCGCTGCCCGGCGATCTGAGCGATCCGCGCGTCGATATCCCCCTCCGTGGCCGCGAGCTTCTCCTTGTCGGCCACCGCGGAGAGCAAGAGCTCCCGCTGGACCTGCTGCGCGGCGATCGGCTGGAACTCTTGGTTGAACATCTCCGCCTTTTCGTGCGGCACCCCATAGGCATGGAGCAACGAGTGGAGCATCCGGCCGACCAGCGAAGGTGGTGCCTCGATGCCGTTGGCCTCGATCAGCTGGCGTACGAGTTGTTCCCGGACGCCGCTATTCGCTTCTCGCTCCGCGCTATTCGCCAGCTCTTCGCGTATCCCTGCCTTCAGCGCGTCGAGGGTGTCGAAGTCGCCGGCCTCTTTGGCAAATGCATCGTCCAGCGCCGGCAATTCCTGGCGCTTGACCTCGTGCAACGTAAGCCGGACCGACCGCGACTGGCCTCGGCGGCTTAGGTCGGCATGGTCGTCCGGGAAGCGCACGTCGGTGTCGATCGTTTCGCCCGGGAGCAACGTCATGACCCTCTCTTCGAGGGCGGGGAGCGCCTGGCCGTCCCCCAGCACGAAGGTGTGGGGTTGAGGCTCCTTCGCCTCCCCATTTTCGAGTGGGGCGACATCGACCCGGACCATCTGGCCCGGTGCCGGCTTGGCGTCCTCGACCGGGAGCCAGGTGGCGCGCTGCTCCCGGATTTTCCCCAGCTGTTCCGTGACCATCGAGTCGGTGACTGCGGCAACGGTGCGGGTGAGCGAAAAGCCGCCAGTGCGGCCGAGAGAGAGTTCCGGCCGCACTTCGACCACCAACTCGAACTCGACCGCCTGGCCATCTTCGAACTTGAGATTGCGGACGGAGGGGTCGGCGATCGGCTTGAGCGATTCCGAGCTCTTGGCCTCTTCCCACCCCTCGCGGATGACCTCCTCGATTACCCACTGGCGAATCTCGTTGCTGAACTTGCGGCGGACCACCGCCTCGGGCGCTTTTCCCTGGCGGAAGCCGGGGAGCCTGGCTCGGCTCGCATACTGGCGAACCGCTTTGGCGGTAGCCTCTTGGACCCGCTCGACCGGCACGGTGACGCGCAGCGCCTTGGAGGCGGCGTCTTCGGCCGTTTTGGTGACAGTAATTGTGCTCATGGCAGGGGAAATCTACCCGGAACGGCGGCCTGGGGGCAAAACGAGGGATTGCTTCGGCCCTGCGGGCCTCGCAATGACGGGAGGGGGGTCATTGCGAGGCGGCGAAGCCGCCGAAGCAATCTCTACTCCGCCGTCGGCGTCCCCCCACCAAAGAGCGAAGCCACCGCCCGGACCCCCATCTTGGCGAGCCCAGCGGCCAGCGGCACCCCAAGCCCGGCCCCAAGGAGCGCCGCGTCGAGGGCCACAAGCTTCGAGGTCCACTCATTGACCAGCGAGCGGCTCCGGGTCAGGGCGAAGGCGCCGAGCGCGGCGCCGTTCACGGCCACAAAGAGGATGGCGCAGAGCCAGAACACTTTCGTGCTCACGGCATCGAGGAACCCGACGACGGTACCCTCCATAGAGGATCCTCCGGGCTTCGTGTGGCGGTGTTGTGCGAGGAATGCGGAGAGTGACGGTCCCGCCCTCAACGGATAGCGATGGGGGGCCACTCTGTCCAGGGAGTTTCAGAGGGGAACGGGGGATTGCGCGCTTCCATTTCCTCCTTCGTTCATGGCGCGAAGCGAATGTCGTACACCGTAACCAGGGAGAGACCGGACCGATCGCTGGAGATCGAAACCATGCGCGTCGGCGACATGAATGTCACCGGAAAGGGAATGTCCGGGGAGTCGATTGTGCCTCGGTAGACCCCCGCGCTGGAAAAGATGTCGGTGCTTCCCGGGCTGATGGCGGAGTGAAGGCGCCTCACCCATAGGTCTCCATCGGGGGACAGTGCCAGGGCTACGATCGGGCTGCGTTGCCGCGCGAACCCCCGGGCGCGCAGGAGTTCCGCTCTCGGCACAAAGCACTGCTCCGTCCCCCACCGAATCATCAGTCCCTGAGCGATCTCCTGGCTCGCCAGCGCTTCGCTCTCGGTGACCGTTAGTGGCGGAATCCGACGCCGCGCGTGAACCGGGGCGCTCCGCGTCGCCGCATCGAGGACCTGCACGTCGTATTCGATCGACGGCGCGAACGCCAGGCGGCTGCTCGAAGCGGCCCACCTAATCGAATGCGAGAAGAGCGGTCGGCCGGGAACTCCAACCGGGCAATTGCGGTAGGCAATGGGTCGTGCCGGGGGTGTCTCAGCGAGCACCTTCCATCTGCCGCCGGAGCCTAGCGACACGCGATCGATCGATAAGCCGCTCGACCCTTCGACAAGGACGGTGAATCCCGTAGCCATCTCTGCAATCCCGATAGGACGAGTATTCAGTCTCTCCTCGGTCAGGACGCGGCCGGTGCTGTCGAACCGGACGATGGCTCGCTTGCCGGCGTCTGCGACGAGGATGTGGCCGTCGGGACTGACGCTCAGCGAGGTGGGAATTAGGAACTCACCAGGCCCGCCGCCTCCCTTTCCGAAGCGCTGGATGAGGTTGCCGGTCGAGTCGATGACGAGGACTTGCCGATCGTCCGGGTCGAGGATGAGAAGCTTGCCCTGCGGAGTGCCTGCGACCATCCAGGGGAGGATGATGCCGAGCGAGACTCCTTTGTCCCGTTCACCGCCGATTTCGAAGCGTTTTGACAACGTTATCGTCAGCGGCTTGTCTGCCTCCGAGGGCGCCTGGCCGAAGCCCGGCAAAGGAATGCCCGCGACCAGGCCGGCCGCGAGGAGAATCCGATGGGTGCCGCATCGAAGGCGGTGCATGGTAGCGTTGGGTTACGGCCTGCGCGCCACCGCCCGCATCGCCTCGTCGAACGTGCCCCGGCCGTCGAGCCAAGCCTGCCACTCTCGGCGGAGAATCGGCAAATACGACCCCCAGAGCCGGTTGCGCTCCCAGATCCCCGATTCCGCGAACGGGATGTGTCCCGGAAGCCGGCTCCGGGTCACTTCTCCGGCGGTGTAGAAGATGAACGCGTGGGAGAGCGTCTCCGGCATCTGCTTTCCCTCGGCTCGGAACGCCCGGTCGAGTGCGCCGATCAGGAACTGATCCATGGTGTGGAGCGGTTCGTGGAAGAGCAGCTCGAGCGAGGGTCCCAGCTCCGGATAGGCGAGCGACGATATCATGATGTTCGTCAGCGGACCGGTCGTATAGGCGCCGGCCCAGTTCGTATAGGCGCTCACGTCGACCCGCACCGGCTTGCTCGGCCACACGGTTCGGAACGCCCGGGCCACCGCGGCCGCCATGGTGTCCTGGTGAAGCGCCACGAGCGGGCGCATTCGCGCAATCCAGGCCCGATTCTCCCTGTCATGGCGCGCCCACCAAGCCGCCCGATAGGCGGGCATCGCTCCGGTGAGCGCGCCAGCCACCGCGGCGTCGAGGCCGGCGCCGTCCAGCGTGCCGGCGGAATCGAGCGGAATCAGCTTCGCCTTGATCCCCTCCATCGCTCTATCGAAGGTGGCCTCCCGGTTCGCGAACTCTCGTCCGTAGTAGGCCACCGCCGTCTCCAGTCCTCGCCGCTGTTCTTCGCTCAAGGTGCTTTGGCCCGCCGTGTCGGCGAGCGACATCGTGACCGCCGTCCGGGTGGGATCGAGCCCCTGCCGGGCTCGGCTCAAGACGTAAAGGAAATGGTGGAGGTTGATCCAGACGTTGCTGTGGAACGAGAAGAGGCGGTCTTCCGCGGTCAGGGAGCGGATCGCCTGATCCCAGGTGAGCCGGCCCTCCAGATATGGCCGCCAGGCGGTTTCGGCGGCCTCGAACTGCTGCGACATCCCGCGACTCCGGGTCCGGAGCCCGGTGGCCTCCGCGTAAGGAATGTGCGCGGGGATCCTGGACCGAGTGAGCTGGCCTGCGGTATGGAAGATGAGCGCATGGGTCCGATCGTACGGAACCCGCCGCGTTCCGGCGGCGGCGTCGAGCGTATTTCCCAGCGAGTCCTCGAACGTATGTGAAGCTTCATGGAAGAGCATTTCGAGCGCCGCCGTGCCGCGGTAGGAGGGGTCCGTGCTCGTCATGGTGATGTGCGAGGGGTGCTCGGTGGTGAATGCCCCACCCCCCTTCGTGTACGCCGTAAGGTCAACCCGGATTGGTCGTTCCGGCCAGCGAGTGCGGAACCGGTCGGCAAGCCGATCCGCGATCTGCCGCCCATGGTCCCGGAGGAGCGGCAGTGCCTCGGCAATCCAGGCGCGGTTGGCCGCATCGTGCGCCGGCCACCAGAGCCGCCGGTGGATCGGCGCCGTCCGTTCGAGGACAGCGGTCAGCTCAGGAGAGAGCCCCGATCCGGTGAGGTTGGGGCGCGCTTCCCATTCGGCGAGCCGGTTCTTGATCCCGATAAGGAGCGAATCGAAGGTGGCGTCACGCCTGGCAAGGGTACGGCCGTAGAAATCGATCGCTTCGGCCCATGCCAGCCGCGCCGAAGGGTCAAGGCCACCGAGCCCCGCAGTATCGCGGGTGGAGGCGGCAATAGCCGGTCGGTCGGTATCGATGCCTCGGCTGATCCTCGCCTGGGCATAGAGGAAGTGATGAAGATCGAGCCAGAAACCGCTATGAAATTCGAAGAGCCCTGGGGCTGCAGCTACCAGGGGCCGAGCCGACTCCTGAGCCTCGGAGTGCGCCACCTGGCTCACGAGCAGGCCGATGGCAATCGTCGTCAGGAATTGGCTGCGCCGCATGACTATCCCCCAAGCTGGAGTTGAACGGCGGATCGGAAAGACCCTAGCCCTGCTTGGGGCTGCAATCTTGGACGAAACGGCAATCGCTCACCCACGAGCCCTCATGGCAAACCGGGCGGGTGATTCGCCCAATAGCTCGGTGGAGTCGCGAATGAAATGCGAGTGGTCGGCGTAGCCGGCGCTTTGGGCCACGCGGGACCACGACGGCGAAGGGTGGGTGAGTCCGGCGCGAAGGGCGGCGTGAAGCCGTCGAATCCGGATAAAGCGTTTGAGCCCCATTCCAAGGTGTCGCCGTGCCAGCAGCCGGACCATCCGTCCGGAGAGCCCTAGGCGGCGGGCAATCTCATCCGCCGAGTGTCGGGCCGTGGGGTCGAGCTCCGCGAGATGCCGAATCCTTCCGTCGATCGCCGGGTGGCGCGACGCCAGTGCATGAACGAGCTCTCCCAACCGCTCTGCCGCGCCGTGCGGCGATTCCCCGAGCAGGCGCTCGATCGTATGGCGGGCGGGCCGGCCGAACAGTTCTTCGGCCGCAATGGAGCGATCGGTCAATTCTTCGCTCTCGCCGCCAAGGAGGATGGGAAGGGCGCCGGGACGGAACCGGACGCCGACCGTGAGGTGACGGCCCGACCGGTCTATGTCCACATAGCGGGAGCGGGCGCCTACGAGCCCGAGCCGGTGGAAGCCATTTCCCTTGTGCCAGATGAGGTGCGGCGCATCGTCGGGGACGATGCGCCAGGCCGCTTCCGTAGAGCTCCGCGGCCGATTGGCATCGATCCAAAGGTGCTCGATGAGGTAGTGGAGATGTGGGGGTGGGGCGAATACGACCAGGCCGCTCTTTCCCTTTCCCGCTTGGTCGAGATCGACCGTACCGAGCGCGTCGCGCATGATTCTCATACGACGGCGCTGAGGGTGGAAAGGTTCGGGTGCTGGATTCCATGCGAACGCCGGGAGTCGAACCCGGACCCCTTGCGGGACAGGATCCTAAGTCCTGCGCGTCTGCCAATTCCGCCACGCTCGCGTGTGCTGCCTTGCTGACACCTGCCGCACCTACATCTAGAGTAGCATCCTCCCCCGCTGGAGGCGAGCGCCTCCTCTGGAAAGGACTCTCCCGACGGCGTATATTTGGCCGCCATGAAACCTACCCCTGCTTCCCTCCGGCTCGCCGCTTCGCTCGTTCTGGTCGCCGGCCTTGCCGCCTGTGGCCGTAAGGACCCGCGCCTCGAGACCCTCTCCGCCGGCATCTCGAAGGACAGCGCCACCGCGGTCATGGGGGCCCAGCCGGTGCGGCTCGACCCCTACCTGACCGACGGCCTCTACGTCGAAGCCATGTACTTCACCGTGCCCGGAGAAACCGAGGCCGGCGACCGGAAGATGTCCCCCGTCGTGGCGATCGATGGCAAGCTTGCCATCTGGGGCTGGAAAAGCTGGGATTCCCTGGCCGCGCAGCACAAGATTCAGGTGGCTCCGAAGTAGCCCACGCCACCATCGGCCGAAAAGCGAAAGGGCCCGGTCATCGACCGGGCCCTTTGCATTCTCCAAAGCGTCAGGCGCGCTTACTGGCCGAGCTGAATCCGCACCACTCGCCGCCCGCCCTGTCCGCGGTTGACCGCGCGGTTGTACACCACCAGCGACAGAATGCCGGTGCTCCCCGCCGCGCGGACAGCATTCTTGAGATCGGCATCGCTCTTGACCGGCGTCCCGTCGGCCGAAATAATGACGTCGGGACTCTGCGAGTCGGTGCCGAAGAGCTGCTCGAACGCGGGGCCGCTGTCGTCGACGGTTTGCACCAGCAGGCCCCGCGCCGGCGTGATCCCGATTTCCTTTGCCACCTGCTCGGTAACCGGCGAGACCGTAATGCCAAGCCCACGGACATTGACGCCCGCCGGTTCACTGCCCGGAGGGGCGGCTCCGTCGGTCTGGTCTCCATTGCCGGTGCGAGCGGCCGCCTGCTCGCCGACCGGCTCGGCGGGAATCGTGCGGACGGTGTACGTCTTCCGCACTCCGCCCTTCCGCGCCACTTCGACCTTCACCGTCTCGCCCACCCGCTTGAAGCCGACGATCTGCTGCAACTGCGCCGTATACTCGACCGGCTGGCCGTCGATCGAGATGATGATGTCGGTGACCTCGAGGCCGGCCCGCTTGGCCGGGGAGTCCTCAGAGGTAAAGTCCTGGATTTCGACCCCGCGGATCTCGTCCAGTCCGGCATTCTTGGCCGCGAGGACTCCCGCGTCGGAAACCGATACACCGAGCGCCGCGCGCTGCACCTTACCGTTCCGCATCAACTGGTCCATCACCTGCTTGGCTAGGTCGATCGGCACCGCAAAGCCGTACCCCTGGTAGTAGCCGGTTTCGCTCGCGATGGCGGAGTTGATGCCGATCACTTCGCCGCGAACGTTGACGAGCGGCCCACCCGAGTTGCCCGGGTTGATGGCGGCGTCGGTCTGGATGAAGTCCTGAATGCTCCGCTCGCTGCGGCCGGGAAGGTCGCCGAGGAGCCGCCCCTTAGCGCTGATGATCCCTGAGGTGACGGTAAACGTAAGGTTGGCGCCGAGCGGGTTGCCAACCGCCAGGACCCATTCGCCGATCTTACTGGTGGAGCTGGAGCCGAGTGCCGCGGGCGTGAGTCCACGCGCCTCGATCTTGAGGAGCGCCACGTCGGTCGAGGCGTCGGTGCCGACCACCTTGGCGGCAAAGGTCCGGTGGTCGAGCAGCTGCACCTCGACCTTGTCGGCGCCGTCCACCACATGGTTGTTGGTGAGAATGTAGCCGTCGTTCGACACGATGAAGCCGGAGCCCGACCCGCGCTGGATTTGCGGCCCGCGCTGCTGCGGTGTTCCGAAGAATGGCTCGAAACCGCGGGGAACGCTCTGGTTCCGGGTTGCCTGCTGACGCCGCTCTGAGCGGATATACACCACGCTCGGCCGGACATGCTCCGCCACCGCCGAAAAAGCGTCGCTCAGCTCCGCCAGCGGCCGGGCCGCCAGGAGAGGAGTGGTGGTCTGGGCGCCTGCAAGTGCCGCCGGCTTGGAGGTGAGCGGCGTGCCCGCTCCCTGAGCCAGCGAGTTCTTGGGGAGGTCCAGCAAGCCCGCGAAGAGGAGTCCGAGGACGAACGCCAACCCGACGAGACCGCCGAACTTGAGCCAATTCAACGAGCGGACTGACATAGTTGTGAATTTACCTCGAAGTTTCTGACAGACCCTGTTCCCTCAATATACGCTGGATGCCCGGTGCGATGTTTCCGTCGCGCCGGGCACCCCTGAATTCTAGCACCGGCTACTTCTTGTTATCGTCGACGATTTCGTAGTCCGCTTCGACCACGTCGTCCGGTTTCTGGCCGGCCGAGGCGCCTGCCTCCGCCCCAGGCTGTCCAGCCCCATCGGGTCCGTCGGTCGACCCGGTGGCGTTGGCGGCATTGGCGGCCTCATAGAGCGAGGCCCCGGCCGCGGAGTACGCGGCGTTGAGCTCGCCGAGGGCGGTCTTGATGCCGGCCGGATCGCCGGCGCGGAGCGCCTGCCGGCCCGCTTCGAGCGCCGTGTCCAGCCGACCCTTCACGTCGGCTGAAAGCCGGTCCACCCACTCCTTGCTGTCCTTCTCCACCTTGTACACCAAGCCGTCGAGCTGGTTGCGGGCCTCGATCGAGTCTCGGCGCTCCTGGTCTTCCTTGGCGTGGAGCTCCGCCGCCTTCACCATCTTGTCGATTTCCGTGTCGGACAGACCGCTCGATGCCTCGATCCGAATTTTCTGTTCCTTGTTCGTCGTCTTGTCCTTGGCCGAGACATGGAGAATGCCGTTGGCGTCGATGTCGAAACCGACCTCGACCTGCGGCATCCCGCGCGGAGCGGGCGGAATCCCGGTGAGCTGGAACTTGCCGATGGTCCGGTTGTCGATCGCCATCTGGCGCTCGCCCTGAAGGACGTGGATCTCCACGGTGGTCTGGTTGTCCTCGGCGGTGGAGAACACCTCCGACTTCTTGGTCGGGATCGTGGTGTTTCTCGGGATGAGCACCGTGGTGACGCCGCCCAGCGTCTCGATGCCGAGCGAGAGGGGAGTCACGTCGAGGAGGAGCACGTCCTTCACCTCGCCGCCCAGCACCCCGCCCTGAATGGCGGCGCCGATCGCCACCACTTCGTCGGGATTCACGGAGCGGTTAGGCTCCTTCCCGAAGAAGCTCTTCACGATTTCCTGGATCTTGGGAATCCGGGTGCTTCCGCCGACCAGGATCACCTCATCGATCTGCTTCGGATCGAGGCCGGCATCCTTGAGCGCCTGCTGCATCGGCGGGATGGTGCGCTGGATCAGGTCGTCCACCAGCGATTCGAACTTGGCCCGCGTCAGCGTCACGTTGAGGTGCTTGGGGCCCGACTGATCGGCCGTGATGAACGGCAGGTTGATATCGGTCTGTTGGGTGCTCGACAACTCCATCTTGGCCTTCTCGGCACCTTCCTTGAGGCGCTGAAGCGCCATCGCGTCCTTGGAAAGGTCGATCCCCTGATCCTTCTTGAACTCGGCCACCAGCCAGTCGATCAGGCGCTGGTCGAAGTCGTCTCCGCCCAAGTGGGTGTCGCCGTTGGTGCTCTTGACCTCGAAGACACCCTCCGCCAGCTCGAGCACCGAGATGTCGTAGGTGCCGCCGCCCAGGTCGAAGACCGCGATCTTCTCTTCCTTCTTCTTGTCGAGCCCGTACGCCAGCGCCGCCGCGGTCGGCTCGTTGATGATCCGGAGCACCTCGAGGCCGGCGATCTTGCCGGCGTCCTTGGTGGCCTGCCGCTGCGCGTCGTTGAAATAGGCCGGCACGGTGATGACCGCCCGGTCGACCGTGGTGCCGAGGTAGTCTTCGGCGGTCTGCTTCATTTTCTGGAGAATCATCGCGGAGATTTCGGGGGGCGTGTACTTCTTGCCGCCGATTTCCACCGCCGCGAGCCCGTTGGGGCCCGATTCGACCTTGTAGGGAACCCGCTTGATTTCCTCGGTGATTTCCGCGAGCCGACGGCCCATGAACCGCTTGATCGAGAAGATCGTCTGCTTCGGGTTGGTCACGGCCTGCCGCTTGGCTACCTGGCCGACCAGCCGCTCGCCGTCCTTGGTAAATGCCACGACCGACGGGGTGGTCCGGCCCCCTTCGGCGTTGGGAATGACGACGGGATCTCCCCCTTCCATGACGGCAACGACGGAATTGGTCGTACCCAAGTCGATGCCGATGATTTTCGAAGCCATAGAGCTCTCCAATTGGTCAGGAAATGGGAGCGATGGACTGGAGCCAGCTTGGCCCAACCCCCGGAGTTCGGATGGGTAGAAGAGCAACCGGCATACCTGGAAAAACTGCCATTTTGGCGTGAATCGGCAGTTCGTTCACCATGATCTTAGGGCGGATTGTATCGCATTAATATGATCTTGTAATTAGACTTATTTATATGAAATTGGCGGAATTCGCGATTGCCGTTGGAGCAACAACGCCAAAGTGGGTCCTCAACGCTTTCGCGGTGCTCGGGCTCCCGCCCGGCTATTCAATCGAGACCGCCAGGCGTCTGGCTCTTGCCAGGCTGCTCACTGAGGCGATGGGCCTCTCCCTCACTGCGGCGTGGGGTCGAGCGGCAA
>JABFSM010000233.1 GCA_013140635.1 Gemmatimonadales bacterium | reverse complement strand
TGACCGCATCACCTCAATTCTCGCTCGTCCTGGGCGGGGGGGCCTCAAGGGCCTTACCCATATCGGCGCTCTCCGGGCCTTGGAAGAACGGGGGCTTGTCCCCGAGGCGGTCATCGGCTGCAGCATGGGCTCGCTCGTGGCGGCCGCCTGGGCTATCGGAATGCCGATCGACGAGATGGAAAACCGGGCGCTGGCCGTCGAGCGAAAAGACGTCTTCCGAATTGCCCACTTCGATATGGCGCTCAAGCGGATGCTCGCCCCGGCAGTCTACCGGCGGGAGCCGCTCGATCAGCTCATCCAGTCGATCGTGGGCGATGTGACCTTCGGTGAACTCGAGCGGCAGCTCGTCATCAACACCGTCGACCTCAACTCCGGACAGCAAGTGCTCTGGGGGCTTCCCGGCCTGCGGGAGGCGCGGGTAGCCGACGCCGTCTTCGCCTCCTGCGCCCTTCCCGGCATCCTCCCCCCGCGCGAAATCGCCGGCCGCGTCTGCATCGACGGGGCGGTTCTGGAGAATCTCCCGGTGCGCGCCGCGCTGGCGCTCAACCGGCTCCCGATCGTGGCGATCGATGTCGGCGGAACGCGGGTGGAGCGGACCGGAGTGGAACGGAAAGGCTTCGTCACCACCTACAGCCGCGGCCTGGAGATCGTGATGCAGACGCTCGCGGCGGAGCACCTGCACGACTGGTCGGGTCCACCGGTGGTGTTGGTGCGCCCCAAGGTCGAACGGATTTCGATGTTCGCCTTCAATCGCACACCGTACCTGATTGCCGAGGGATACCGGGCGCTGCACGAGACCCTCGCGGCGCTCCCGGAGGGGCTCGACGCGCTGCCTCCGGGCATCCACCCCCAGCGGGAGGTGCGGGTCCGGGTCGACCCGGAGCGCTGTGTAGGGTGCGGCGCGTGCGTGGCGCGCGCGCCCGAGATCTTCCACATGACCGGGCGCGGGCTGGCCGAGGCGACCGCCGAGGCGCAATGGTGGTCGCCGTTAGGCGACCATTTGCTGACCGCCTGCCCCACCCACGCCATCAGCGCCGAGCAGACCTGGCCGCCGCGCTGAGGGCGCGCAGCTCGGCCACCACTCGGGGCCAGTTGTAGAAGGTCTCCACCGCCCGGCGCCCGCTCCGGCCCAGCACCGCCATGTGCTCCCGGTCATCGAGGAGGCTCCCGACCACCAGGGCCGCGGCCGCTGCGTCGCCCGGGTCGACGAGGAGGCCCGTCTCTCCCTCCCGCACCGCGTCGGGAATCCCGCCGCTCCGTCCCGCCACGACCGGTTTGGCCGAGGCGGACGCCTCCAGGAAAGAGATGCCGAACCCCTCCACGTCGTGGTCCTGTCGCCGCGAGAGACCGATGTACAGGTCGGCGTGCGCGTACGCGCCGGGAAGGGCCTCGTCCGGAACGTCGGTGAGGATCCGGACCCGGTCACCCACGCCGAGGTCCCGGGCCAGCGCCTCGAGGGCGCGCCTGTATTCACCCTGCCCCACGACCGCATAACGGAGCTCGGCGAACCGGGGCGCGAGCCGCGCGAGCACCTGGATGGCGGTATCGATTCCTTTGTGCGGAACGAGGCGCGCCACCGTGAGCATCCAGGTTCCGGGGCCAAGCGCGTAAGCCCGCCGAAACGGCTCCGGGTCGGCGGCCGGCCGGAAGCGCGCGGGATCGGTTCCGAGCGGTACTACTTTGACCCGTTCCGCGTGACTGGAAAGACCGAGATCGGACAAGACTTCCGAGGTGAGGTCGCCGGTGAACCGGCTGTTCGCCACGAGCACCTCAGCGCCGCCGAGCAATGCACGGGCGGTGAGACGCTTCAGACGGGAGGAGAGGTAGTTGTGCCGGAGGGCCAGAAGATCGCCGCCATGGAGCGTAATGCCATACGGTATCCCGGTTCGCTCGCGCAACCACTTGGCCGGGTAAGCCGCCGGACGGATATTTCCGCACCAGACAAAGCCCGCTTTCTCCTGTTCGGCCAGCGCGCTCACTCGGCGCGACCACTGAACTAGCCCGGGCAGCGTTTTCAGACGATTGGCCGGTGTGGCAATCCGGTCGATGCGGCTCCGGAGCAACGGATCGCTCCGCTCCGCGCCGTCGAGCCGCCCCGTCGACACGATGAGTTCCCCCTCGGGGTACCCTCGGGCGATCTCCGCCATGTACCGGCTGATCCCCCCTCCCATTGGGGGAAAGTCATAGGTCAGGAGAAGATCCAGACTTCCGCTCATCGCCGGCCGCCGAGCAGCCGTTCGAGGCCCGGCAGGAACCGCGCGGCACACTGCTCGATGGTCAGATCGGAGAGTGGTTCCGGCGCGGGCCGCGGGGCGAGGAGCGCGTCGCCGATCTGCTCGGCAAGCGCCTCGTCGTCTCCCGGCGGAAACCAGCGGACCCTGTTCCCGAGAAACTCGCGGTGGGGTGGAATGTCCGACGCGATGACCGGCACCCCCATAGCCACTCCTTCGATCGGCGTAAGGCCAAATCCCTCGAAGCGGCTCGGCGCCACCACCACCGACGCCTCCCGGTAGGCCCCGACGATCTCATCATCGCCGGCCCAGGCGCCGGGCAGATCGAGCGGGACGTCGAGGTCGGCGGCGAGGCGCCGGAGAGGATCGGCTTCGGCCCCTTGCCCGATGATCCGCACCCGAGGCTTTGGCGAAAGCCGCGCGGCGGCCCGAATGAGGGTGGCGTGATCTTTCTGCGGCGTCAGGCGGGAGATGGAGAGGAGGGAGATCGCTTCGGCGCTTCGCGCCTCGCGATGACCGGCGGGGCCGAACCGGTGGCTGTCGTAGCAGAAGGGCACCCGGTGCGCATCGATGCCGAAGCGGGCGCGTATGTCGCCGCGCGTAGCTTCCGAAGGACACCACACCTCCGCGGCCCGGCGAGCCACGAAATGGATCCGGCTGTAGTAGCCGGCGCGCTCCCGGTAGCCGCCCCATGGCCTCCAGATTCGCCTGACCCGCCCGCCAAGGAGGAAGGTGGGGTCGGGACGGCCGGTGCCTAGCCGCCATGGAGGAAGATCCCACAGATAGAAGAGGAGCGGCACCCGATGCCGCGCGGCGTACTCGAACGCCGCCACCGCCCGCGGGCTGTCCACCGCCACCGCCAGACGGGCCGGCGCCTCCCCCCCGAGTGCGATCGTCAGGCCGGCGCCCTCGAGCGCCGGCACCGGCAAGGTGCCGTATCGGTTCACCGCGAACCAGCGGATATCGTCCACGTCAGACCAAAGTGTAGTTGCGGAACTCGAAGGGACGATGCCCCGTCAGACGCTCCACGATATCCGACGCGTAGAACCGCAGCTGCTCCCAGGCAAAGAACGGCGGTGTCACCAACCGGCTCGGATCGTCGGCGTGAGCCGCCACCCAGTCCCGCGCCACCGCGGGGTGGCTTCCCCGGAACGGACGGAGGCCGGGAAACCAACGTAGCACCGCCGCCTCGGCAGCGGGCGGTACCCAGCGCCCCGGATAGAGCGCCCGGTCCACCTCGCCACGGGCCCGAAGCGCGGCACCGGAGCGGAGCCATCCGTAGTGGAACATTTCCGCCTGAGTGAGCGTGGCGCGCACTCGGCGCTGCTCCGGCCCGACGCGAAAACCTTGCGCGTCGCGATAGGGCTCGATGCCGAGCGCCGGATCGAGCCTAACCGCTCGCACTTCTCGACGGTACCAGCGCCGATTGACCGCTTCGTGGCCGGGATCGCCGAAGATGTGACGGTACCGCACCACGACCCCTTCAACCCGAGGGTCGGAATCCGCGCGCTCGATCGCGGTGCGGAGTGCCGGCGCGCCCGCCTCGTGGAGCACCTCGTCGGCCTGGATGCCGATCCCCCAGGGAAAACGGCAGGCGCGCATGGCGTGAAGGGTCTCCTCCCGAAGCACCGCCTCACCCCGGCCGAAATCCCAGTCGGTTTCGAGAATCCGCACCTTGGGGTCCGCGATGCCGCGCACGATGTCGAGCGTGCGGTCCTCCGACCGGCCGACGTTCACCACCACCTCGTCGCAGATCGGCAGAATCGAACGGATGCTCGCCTCGACCGGGAAATCGAGCTTCTCCGCGTTCCGGACGATGGTGAATCCCGAAATCTTCATCGGAGCGAGCGTTCCAGAAGCTCCGACAGCCGGTGTTCCCAGGTGTGCTCCTTGAGCGCCCGGGCCCGAGCTCGGCCGGCAATCTCCTCCCGAACCCTCGTGTCTCCGAGAAGCCACTCCGCCTTCGCGCGGAGTTCCCCTGCGTTCCGGAACAGCACGATCTCTCGGTCCTCCACGAAGTGCCTCACGACGTCAGCCTTGGCGTCGCAGAGTTCCGCCGTTCCGATGGCGGCAATCTCGAAGACTCGACGGTTGGCGCCGGTGCCGTACCGTCCGAGCTCCGGTGGGTCGCCGAAATACTGGTGGATGTTGAGCGCCATATCAGCGTTCGAGAAGGCGCGGATGAAATCGTCGCCGTAGACCGGCCCCCCGGGCCATCCCGGCCCGCGAATCGTTAGGCCCAAGCCGGCGAGGGCATCGAGGGCCGCGGCGCGATTCGGTTCGTTCGAGCCCACGAAAGCGACCCGGCTCCTGGGCCACGCCGGATCGGGCAGTGGCCGATGATAGGCCGGCTCGCATCCTTCGGCCAGGTACTCCGCCTGCCGCCCGAGCTCTCGGTGCCGCGCCACCATCGAGGTATCGAAGATGAAGCAGCGGTCGTAGGCCCGCCCGATGCGCAGCGAAAGCTCGAGCAGGTGGGGGCTGTCGGGAAACCAGTTGATCCAACGAGCGGGAGAAAGCGGGCGGAGGGCGTCGATCGCCTCGGGTTCGAGCGAGCCCCCCTTGAAGACGAGCACGAGATCGGGCCGGTGCCGGCGGATTTCGCGGGAGAGCCGCCCCTGGAGGGAGCGGTGAAGGAGCGCGTCGAGGCCCCGGGTTCGTTCCTCGACCGTGGCGACCTCGCAGCCGAGGCGCGTCAGCGCATCGCGCAGCGCCCCGCCGGTCCGGTGATAGCGCGCATTGAACTTGGCGACGAGAAGGACGCGGGCGCCGGTGTGGGCGGAGGCGGGCGGCACGCGCGAAAAGTAATCCGGTGATACTTTGCCCGCCGATGCGGATCGCCCTGCTCTATCATGGCCGGCTCCCGGTCGAGCGCTACGGCGGCACCGAGCGGGTCGTCGTCTGGCTCGCGCGCGGGCTGGCCGAGCTCGGCCACGAGGTAACGCTCCTAGCCGGGCCCGGCTCCCGAGTGCCGGAGGCGCGCCTCGTCCCGGTCGATCCCTTTCAGGCCGAGCACGTCGACTTCGATCCTCGCCCCTTCTTGCCGCCCGGGATTGACGTCCTCCACGCCCACCGCCCAATTGCGGTACCCGGCGTACCGACGCTCTGGACCCTTCACGGCACCGCCAACCGCGCCGACTATCCCCCCAACATGGTTTGCCTGAGCGCCGACCACATGAAGCGAAGCGGTGGCGCCGCTTTCGTCCACAACGGCCTCGACCCCGCCGAGTATCGCTTCAGCGCCTTGAAACAGGACTTCGATCTTTTCCTGGGCCGGCTCCACAGCGCCAAGGGGTGGCAGTGGGCGGTCGAGGGCGCGCGGCGCTCTGGTAAGAAGCTGATCGTTGCAGGGGGGTGGCGGCCGGTCTTTCGGCGCGGCGTTCGGGTGGTGGGTACGGTGGGCGGCGAACGGAAACGAGATCTCCTTGCCGGGGCCGCCTGCCTCTGGATGCCGGCCCGGTGGGACGAGCCATTCGGTCTTACCACCATCGAGGCGATGGTGAGCGGGACCCCGGTGCTGGGTACGAGGCGTGGCGCGCTGCCGGAAATCGTCACCACGGAATCGGGGGCGCTCGGCGATACGCTGGATGAGCTCATCGCGGCCCGTCCATCAATCGCCGGCATCGACCCGGAAGGGTGCCGCGCCCGGGTGCTCGAGCGATTCACCCATCGGGTGATGGCCGAGCGGTACCTCGAGCTCTACCGACAGGTGATCGAAACCGGCAGCCTCAGCTCGCCTTGACTCCCTCCAGCACCTGCTTCATCCGGTGCATATAGGTATGTCGCGCCAGCACCTGTTTTCGGGCCGACGCACCAGTCAGGTCCGCGGTGGGAAGATCCTGAAGCGCCGCCGCCACCAGCATCTTGAGCTCATCCGCATCGTGAAACACCATGAGGTCTCGCCCCGGCTCGAGATGCTGCCGGAGATCTCCCCGGTCGTCGACGATTTGCGGCACGCCGATCGCCGCCACCTCGAAGAGCCGCTGGTTGACCGACGCTTCCGCGCCGTTCGCATCCCGCGCGGTGTGGTGGATGTTGACCGCCACCGAGGCGCCGCCATAGGCGCGGACATATTCCTCCGTATTCGGCACCTCGCCCCGGCAGTAATCCTTGAGCGAGGTGCGCCGCCACCCTTCGCCCCAGACCGCTAGGCCAAACTCGACGAGTCCCGCAAGCAGCGCCTCCCGCCTTGCGGTCGCGGAACCGGCAAAGACGACGTTGGCCCGGTAGAGGTCGCGAGACCGGAGCGGCCGGTAGATCGAGGGATCGGCGCCGAGCGGAATCACCTCGACCCGGGCCCCGGTGGCGGCCAGGACCCGCGCCGCCACGTCGCTCCCGGCCACGAAGACCCGGTCGTACGCCGGCGCCCGCTTCGCGACATCCTCCGCAGTCCGCATGTCGTCGGGAAACCAGTTGGCCCACCGGGCCCGAGTGGCCCCCTTGAGGTGGCGAACCATGTCGGCGTCGATCTCCGGACCGCCGATAACCAGCACGACATCGGCCTTCGACGCCTCGGCGGCTTTCTGCAAGCGCGCCCGAAGATCCTTGCCGGTAAAGCGGCTCAAGAGCCCCGGTTTCTCGCGTAAGTCGAAGGCGTCAACATGGCAGCCTAACCGTTCCAGCGCTCGGCAACGTTGCGCGGCATGGGCATGCCCCGCGTCGTCGAACTCCGCGACGACCAGCACGGAAAGACCGCTCACGCCGACACCTCCGCACTCCGGAACTGTAGGTCGTAGAGCCGGCGGTACAACCCCCCTTGAGCAAGCAGCGCCTGGTGGGCGCCCCGCTCGACGATGCGGCCACCCTCGAGCACGAGGATCTCGTCGGCGTCGAGCACGGTGGCTAGCCGGTGGGCCACGACCAAGACGGTCCGGTCTTTCATGAGCCGGTCGATCGCATCCTGCACGAGGCGCTCCGATTCGGTGTCGAGGGCGCTGGTGGCCTCGTCGAGCAAGAGAATCGGCGGGTCGCGAAGCAGCGCCCGCGCAATGGCGATCCGCTGCCGTTGGCCGCCGGAAAGCCGAGTGCCGCGCTCGCCCAGGAGCGTGGCGTAGCCCCCCGGGAGCTCGGTAATAAACTGGTGGGCGTTGGCGGCCCGGGCGGCAGCTTCGACCTGCTCGATCGTGGCGCCGGTGCGACCATACTCGATGTTGGCTCGGACGGTGTCGTTGAGAAGCACGGTGTCCTGGCTGACCACGCCGAGGAGCTGGCGGAGCGAACGGCGCTGCAGACCAGTGAGCGGCACTCCGTCGAGCGTGACCGTCCCCGATTCGGGATCGTGGAAGCGGGGCAGCAACTCGAGCAGCGTCGTCTTTCCCGCCCCTGATGGACCGACGATCGCCATCACATGCCCCTTCGGCACGGTGAAGGCAATGTCCCGCAGCACCGGCCGTCCCGGTTCGTACGCCACCGTCACGCGGTCGAAACCGATCTCCCGCTCGAACAGCGCCGGAACGGCACCGGGCGCATCGGTCTCGGCGGGTGGTTGGTCGAGCAGCGCGAAGACCCGTTCGGCGCTCGTCATGGCCACGGCCCACGACGCCGGAAACTGGGAGATCGATTTGATCGGGGACATGATCCTGAGCGCCGTGACGAGAAAGACGATCGTGACTTCGGGGCCGAGCCTGGCGCCGGAGAGTTCCGGATTCGCGGCCGCCCAGATGATCAGGATGAGCACCAGCCCGCCAAAGACCTCGCTGAGCGGGCTGGTCATCGAGGAGTAGCGTTGAGTGCGTTGCACCCGCTTGCGATACCGGTGTGCCTGATCGCGGAACCGCTCCTCCTCCTGGGGCTCCGCGCCGTATGCGCGAATCAGCTTCATCGCCCCGAGCCGCTCCGTGACGGTGGCGGTGAGCTCGGCGGTCTCCTCGTGCCAGAGCCGGGAATGCCGCCGGAGCCGCCCGAGCAAGCTGCGGATGACGAGCACGAGGACCGGAGCGGTGGCAACGGTAATCAGCGTCAGGCGCCCCGAAATGCGCGTGAGGATGAAGAGCGTGATGAGAATGACCATCGCGTTCTGAAAGAGCGCCGCGAGCGAGGCGGTGACCGCCTGCTTGGTCCGGTCGGCATCGGTCATGATCCCCGAAATCAGCTGGCCCGCGCGGGTGCGCTGAAAGAAGCCGAGGTCGAGCGCGAGGAGATGGCGGTAGAGCCGAACGCGGAGGCTGTAGACCAACCCCTCCTGCACCGCTACCGAGAGCTGGTTCGAGGCGTACTGCATGGCATTCTTGAGCACGAGCGCCACCAAGAGCACCCCGACCAGCCGCGCGCCGGCCGCCCGGGGCGGGAGCCCGGCGATCAGGGGCCCGATCACCCGGTCGATCAGCTCCTCGAGCTTGGTATCCCCGCCGGCGAAGGCGCCGGCGGTGCCGAAGAGCGCCTTGAGCAAGGGAACCAGCACGACGACGGTGACGCCGTCGAGAAGTGAGGCCACGAGTGTCGCGCCCAACCCGAGCAGGAAGAGGCCACTGTAGGGTCGTGCCACTCCCAGGAGCCGCCGGGCGGTGCTTTCGGCCATGGCGAAAAGCTAACGCGCTAGCCACGCCATTTCACGCGGCCTACATTCCCCGCCGTGGCCCCGTCGATCCTCCTCGTCCGATTCAGCTCTATCGGTGACATCCTCCTCATGACGCCGCTCATCCGCGCATTGCGGACCCGGCATCCTGAGGCCCGGATCACCGTGGTCACTCGAGACCGTTTCGCCCCGCTCCTCGCCCAAAGCCCCCGCATCACCGAGGTGATCGGATGGTCGGAAACGACGCCAATCCGGGAACTGGGCCGGCGGCTCAAGGCAATGGAATTCACTCACCGCCTCGATACCCACGGGAGCTTGCGCAGCCTCCTGCTCCGCCGGCTGGTGGGCGGCCGCTGGACCAGCTATCCGAAGAACCGGCTGGCGCGCACGGTGTTGATCAAGACGAAGAAGAACATCTATCGGGATACGCGCCATGTGGTGGAACGGTATTTCGACGCGGCGAGGGATCTCGACGTCACTCTCGATACCGGCTCGCTGGAGATGTTTGTCTCCCACGCGTCGATCGATGAAGCGAACGCGTTTCTTGCCGCCCAAGCGATCGGCACCGAGCGGCAGCTCATCGCGCTGGCGCCGGGCGCGGCGCACTTCACCAAGCGGTGGCCGCTGCATCACTGGACCGCGCTGGTCCAGCGCCTGGTCGAAGCGGGAAACGATATCGTCGTGGTCGGCGGAACCAAGGAGCGGGAAGTCGCCGCCTCCATGGAGAGCGCCGCGCTCGGCCGAGCGGTCAGTGCCGCAGGCCGATTCGATCTGGCCGGCACCGGCGCCCTCCTCAAGCGCGCGCGCGCCCTCATCGCGGGCGACACCGGGGTGATGCATATGGCCACCGCCGTCGGCACACCGGTGGTGACCATGCTCGGACCGACCGTGCAGGCGTTCGGGTTCTATCCCTATCACGCCAAGGCTACCGTCGTCGAACGGCCTCTCCTCTGCCGCCCGTGCAGTGCGAACGGGGGGCCGGCCTGCCCGCTCAAGCACCACCGCTGCATGCAGGACTTACAGCCCGACATGATCCTCGACGCGCTCCGGAAGCTGCCGCGATGACGCTGCTCGGCGTGTCGGGCCAGGCGCTGGTCAAGCTCATGGGGGAGACCCCCCGGGGACCGAAGCGGGAAGGGATCTTCGCGCTCTGGCTCACCCTGCGCGTGGCGGAGGACATGCTCCTCGTTCCCCAGCAGACGGAGCGCGCCATGAAGCGCCGAGTGGCCGCGCTCCAGCAACGGCTCTCGAGCCTCTCGTTCCCCGCGCCGCTCCGGCGCGCCCTGGCCTTGGCTATCCACGAACTGCGCGACCCCACCCGGGAACGGGCGTCGGTCGCGATTCAGCAACTCGTGGCACCGGCGCGGGAGGCGCTCGGAGGTGAAGCGGGAGATGTGGTCGCACGGGCCGCTCGGATGGCGACGCAGCGGGTGCGGGGGGAGCCGGACTGATCTCCACTTATGGAGGTGCAGCTGTGCGGCCACGACACCTGGGCAGCAACCGTGGCGGGCATGGATCGCCAACATGATGTACACCAATGAGTTATGAACGCAAACGACCTGGCCTTCCTCTTGCGTTATTCAGCTGGGACTGACCCCACAACAGGAGCGATCATGCCGAAGAAGAAGCGGTTCGTAGAGCCAGTTCTACACGAGGAAGCGCCGCTGGCGGTCCTCACCCAGCAGCTCGTTTCGGGTGGAACCGACGGCTGCGGGCAGAGCTGCCCCACGTAGACGGATTCTGGTTTCGCGACTCCAGACCATGACGCCCGGCTCCCCGAGTCGGGCGTCGCTGCGTATGACAGGGCACTGGGTCCTTTGGCGGAACGGGGCTAGCCGAACCTGGTTCGCGCGCTAGAATTGATCCTTCCCCGCGCAGCGAGAATCCGGATGTACAAGAAGAGGTTTGTCGAGCCGATCCTTCGCGAAGAGGGTGATGTCACCCTCACGACACAGGTGCTGGTCTCGGGCGGTACGCAGCTCCCCTGCGAAACCAAGATACCCTGCGACGTCTAGTCGTTCCGACTAGCTCGACAATGTGGTCGTTGCAACGCCGGACTCGTCGAGTCCGGCGTTGTTGCTAGATTTCAGCCTCGGACTCGTCAGGGGTATTCAGATGGCCGGCCATAGTAAGTGGAAGCAGATCAAACACAAGAAGGCCGCCACGGACAACAAGCGTTCCGCGGTCTGGGCCAAGCGCATTCGCGAGATCATCGTCGCCGCAAAGGCGGGCGGCGGCGATCCAGGCGGGAACGCCAGGCTCCGGACCGCCATCGACGCCGCTCGCGCGGTCAATTGCCCCAACGACAACATCGAGCGCGCCATCAAGAAGGGCACCGGCGAGCTCGAGGGTGAGACGTATGAGGAGGTGACGTACGAGGGGTATGGTCCCGGCGGCGCCGCGATCATCATCGAGGCGACGACCGACAACCCGAATCGAACGGTGGCCGAAGTGCGCCACGCCTTCAGCCGCAACGCAGGGAATCTCGGTGCGTCGAATTCCGTGGCCTGGATGTTCGAGAAGAAGGGCCAGATCTACCTGGACGCCGCCGGTAAGTCGGAAGATCAGGCCCTGGAAGCGGCCCTCGATGCCGGCGCCGAGGACTTCACCCCCGATGGCGAGCAGTTCGTGGTCAGCGCGGCCCCCGCCGATCTTCACGCAGTCCAGGACGCCCTCAAGGCAAAGGGCTACCGAGTGGAGTCGGCCGAACTCGCGATGATGCCCAAGAACACGGTGAAGGTCGAAGGGGCGGACGCGGCGAAGCTGCTCAAGCTGATGGAAGCGCTGGAAGACCTCGACGATGTCTCGAAGGTCTTTTCGAATTTCGATATGGACGCGGCGACGCTCGCGGAGGCGGGGGCCTGAGCCTTTCCCGCCCATGAAGGTGCTGGGGATCGACCCGGGCACCGCGACGGTGGGTTACGGCGTGGTGGAGCGAGCCGGCACGCCGGCGCGGCAGGCCCGGCTACTCGAATGCGGGGTCATTCGGACCCCCGCCCGCGAGCCCCTTCCTCTCCGTCTCGTGGCAATCAGTGAGGCGTTGACCGAGCTCATTGCCCGCCACCGGCCAGATGTCATGGCCGTCGAGGACATCTTCTACGCCACCAACGTGCGCACCACCGCGGTCCTAGGCCATGCGCGGGGAGTGATTCTGCTCGCGGGGGCAACCGCGGGGGTGGCGATCGCCGAATACGCGCCGGCGCTGGTCAAGAAGACCGTCGTCGGACGGGGGGCCGCGCTCAAGCCGCAGGTCGGATACATGGTCGCCAAGCTCCTCCAGCTCGAAGCCCCACCCACACCCGCCGATGCCGCGGACGCGGTTGCCGTGGCGCTTACCCATCTCTTTCTCGGCGCCTGGCCGCGCAATGGGGCCCGCCGGTGATCGCTTCCTTGACCGGGATTCTGGCCGAGCGGGATGGGGAACGGGTCGTGGTTCAGACCGACGGAGGCGTCGGCTACGCCGTGTCGGTGCCCCTCGGCGTCTTCGAGCGGCTGCCGCAACGGGGCGCCCGCTGCGCGCTCCATACCGAGTTGGTCGTCCGGGAGGATGCCTGGACCCTTTACGGCTTCGATTCGGTGACCGAACGGGCCATCTTTCAGCGGCTTCTCGGCGCGAGCGGACTGGGACCGAAGCTGGCGCTCGCGATTCTCTCGACCTTAGGGCCCGATCGCGCGGTCCGCAGCATTCAGGGAAAAGACGTCGCGGCGCTGAGCACGGTCCCGGGAATTGGGCGGAAGCGAGCCGAGAAGCTGATCGTGGAGCTGTCGGACCGGTTCGGCGACTTGCCGGCGTCGGTGAACTTGGGCCCCGCCCGGACCGCCGACGAGGCGTCGAGGGCCCTTGGCGCCCTCGGGTACTCGCCGGTGGTGGCCGACGAAGCGGTGCGCGCGGCGATCGCCGCGGGGGCCGGCGACGACGTGGCCACCCTGGTC
>JABFSM010000062.1 GCA_013140635.1 Gemmatimonadales bacterium | reverse complement strand
CCACCGCCGGGGGCTCGAGCGGGGGGTCGGCCGCGGCGGTGGCGAGCGGTATGGTGCCGGTGGCCACTGGAGGGGATGGCGGCGGATCGATCCGGATTCCCGCCTCCTGTTGCGGGCTCTTCGGAATGAAGCCGACGCGTGCGCGGGTTCCCACCGGCCCCGACTTCGGGGAGATCTGGCACGGGGCGGTTGTGGAGCATGTGATCACCCGGTCGGTCCGGGACAGCGCCGCCATTCTCGATGCGACCGCCGGTGCCGATCTCGGTGCCCCTTATGTGGCGCCCGCGCCGGAACGACCGTTCCTCTCGGAGATGGGGCGTTCCCCGGGGAAGCTCCGGATTGCGTTCACCTCGGCGCCCTGGCTCGGGGGCACGGTGCATCCGGATTGCGCCGCCGCGCTCCAGGATGCCGTACGGCTGCTCGAAGAGCTGGGACACGAGGTGACCGAGGCGAGCCCCGTTTTCGACGGCCGAGGGTTCGCGCAGGCGTTCGTAACCATGATCTGCGCCGAGTTGCGCGGCGATATCGAGGATGCCGAGAGCCTCTTGGGCCGTCGCGGGCGCCGAGCCGACTTCGAAACCGCGACCTGGGCCCTCGGCCTCCTCGGGCGGGCCCTTCCCGCCTCCCAGTTCTCCCGGGCCATCCGGCACCTTCAGCGCACCGCGCGGGCCATTGCTCCCTTCTTCGAACGCTACGACGTGCTCGTCACGCCGACCGTGGCGACGCCGCCATTTCCGACGGGGGCCCTCCAGCCGGCGCCGGCGGAACGGATGCTACTCGAGATCCTGGGGTGTCTCCGCGCGGGGACACTTATGCGTCACATGTGTCTCCTGGAGAGGACGGCGGCCAAGGTCTTCGAGTTCATACCCTGGACCCCCGTCATCAACGCCACCGGACAGCCCGCGATGTCGGTGCCGCTCTTCTGGAATGCGGAGGGGCTGCCGATCGGAACCCACTACATCGGGCGGTTCGGCGGCGAGGGGATGCTCTACCGGCTGGCGGCCCAGCTCGAAGCGGCTCGGCCCTGGTTCGGGCGGATGGCCCCGCTGGCCACGGTGCGCTCGGGGGAATAACGCGAAAGGGCCGGGCGGGAGCCCGGCCCTTCGCGCGGATGTCCGACACGACCTACTTGAGGTGCTTGCTCACCAGCTTGGTCATCTCGAACATGTTGACGGTGCCGCGACCGCCGAAGACCGCCTTGAGCGCCGTGTCGGCGTTGATGTTGCGGCGGTTCTTCTTGTCCTGAAGACCGTTCTTCTTGATGTACGCCCAGAGCTTCTTGGTCACTTCGGTCCGGGGGATGGCCTTGCTGCCGACGACCGCGGCCAGCTTGTCACTCGGCGTCATCGGCTTCATGAAAGCCGCGCTTGGCTTCCGCTTCCCGGCCTTCTTGGCGACCTTCTTCGCGGGCTTCTTAGCGGCCTTCTTCTTCGCCATCGGTAGTCTCCTGTCGAGGGTCCGAACGTGAATTGCGGGGCGGAACGAAGAGCTACTCAACGGCAAAGTTAAGCATCTATTCCCGGGACACAATAGGGAAAACCACGTTTTTCCCTCGGAAACGGCCTTATGCGACCCACCATCCCCCTCGGACTCGCCCTCTTGGCCCTCCCGGTACACTCCCTCGGCGGGCAATCGGGCGCGCCGACGCATGGGGGAATCCTCCTTGTGGAGGACCGGCGCGCTCCCTCGCGGGAGGATGTGGTGCTCCTCGAGAACGCCGCACGGGGCGGGGATGTGACCCTGATGGTGCGGGGCATTCGGGCACTCGGCCGCCTCGAGCGGCCGCCGGTGGGGGTCGCCCTCGGCCCGCTCCTCTCGCACTGGCTCCCTGCCGTGCGGGGCGCGGCGGCGGACGCGCTGGCACAGTCGATTCAGGCCATGCATCCCGACTCGGCAATGCTCGCCTCGGGGAGCGAGTGGTCGCAGGTGGTGGAGCTGCTCACCCGCGCCGCCGCGAGCGAAGGGGCACCCCAGGTGCAGGGGATGCTGGCCCTCGCGCTGGGGAGAATCCCCTATCCCACGGCGGAGGCGCGCGCCGCGGCGCGGGTTCGGCTGGTGGTGCTCTCTCTCCGCACCGAGAGGAATCCCGACGCCGCGGTGAACGTGACGCGCGCCGTCGAGACGATCATCCGGAAGGATCCCCGGCGCCACCCGGTCGAGGAGCCGCTCCTCGAGCGCCTTCGCGTGCTGGCTCGGCGCCCGGAGGGAGATCCGCGCCTCCGCCGTCATGCCCTCGGTGCGCTCCTCGCCGCGGGGCAGGCCGATTTGCCGACCCTCGCGAGCGCCGCCGATGCTCCCGACGAACAGCTTCGCCGCCTCGCCGTGTCGGGGCTCGACCGCCTCGCCGAGGGAAATGAGCGCGGCCGTCTCCTCGCGAGGAGTCTCGGCGACAAGTCTTCCATGGTCCGGCTCGAGGCGGTGCGCGCCCGCTTCCGCTCGGGGGGAGCGGCGGCGTGCGGAGATGGGGCGCGCCTGGTCGGGGATGCGGTGCCGCAGGTGGCACTCGCCGCGATCGACCTTCTCCGGCGCTGCGCCGGCGACAGCCGCGCGCTTCGCGCCCTCGAGCGCCGTCTCTCCCGGAGCGGAGCGGATTGGCGGAGCCGAGCCCACGCGATCGTGGCGCTCGCGGCAGTATCACCGGAACGCGCCGGCGCGATGCTGCCCAGGGTGGCGTCGGACTCGCTCTGGGAAGTGCGCCAATACGCCGCGCGTGCGGCGGCTGCCTTGCGGGATACCGCGACGCTGCGCCGGCTGGCGCGGGACGGCTCCGCCAACGTCCGGGAGGCGGCGGTGACCGGGCTCAAGGAGGTGGCCGGGCACGCCGACGACGCGTTCTACCGACGGTCGCTCGGGTCCGAGGACGGAGCCGAGGTCATCGCCGCCGCTCTGGCGCTGGCCGCGACCCCGGCTCGGCGCGACGCGATCGAGGCGCTGGTCCCGGCGCTCGAGCGAATCACCCGGGAGCGGCGGGAAACCTCGCGGGATCCGCGCCTCGCCCTTCTGGCCCGCATTCGCGAATTGGGCGATTCGACCCTCACCCCACGCCTCACCCCGCTCCTGGTGGATTTCGATCCCGTCGTGGCCGAATCGGCTGCGACGATTCTGACCCAATGGACCGGCCGCGTCCACCATCCTGCGCCCGAGCGGCTCTCCCCTGTCGAGGTCACCTTCGAGGAGGCGGAAGGGCTCCGCGGATTCCTGCTTCGATTCACGATGGAGAGCGGCGGGACCTTCGACGTGGCGTTCGACCTCGATGATGCGCCGGTCGCGGCGGTGCGGATCGCCCAGCTTGCCCGGCGGGGATTCTACGACGGCCTCACCTGGCACCGGATGGTCCCGAACTTCGTGCTGCAGGGGGGCAGCCCCGGAGCGAACGAGTACGCCGGCGATGGACCGTTCATCCGCGACGAACTCGGGGTGCTGACCCACGCGCGCGGCACCCTGGGCCTTTCGACCCGTGGG
>JABFSM010000155.1 GCA_013140635.1 Gemmatimonadales bacterium | reverse complement strand
GGCCCACCCCATGCCGTAGCGCGAGGCGTAGCGCTCGTAGTCGGTGTGCGCCGACGCCACGATCGGCGCATCGAGCGCCAGCGCCGCGCGCAGTCCCGCTTTGCCCATGGCCCATTCGGTGGCTAGATGCACCACGTCCGGGCCGAACCGGCGCAGATCCTCGACGATCTCCGCGTGGCGCGGCGCAGCCCATTGGACTTCGGGAGAGAGAAAAAAGTGTCCGCTCGGGGTCCGATGCACTTCGGCGCGGTCGGGCGTGCCGGGGGGCAGGGGATAGGTCGCGCTATAGACGCGGACGGCGTGCCCGCGGCCCGCCAGCGCATCCACCGTCCGACAGAGGGTATTGGAGACGCCGCTCACCATCGGCCAGTACACTTCGGAGAAGATCGCGATGCGCATGGTTGTGTCCGTTATGCGGCTTCGGACAGTTCCTGGGGCACCAGCACGGGCGACGAGGCGGGCGCGGCGACGGCCGGCATCGAGCCGGTGAGGAGATGGGGCACGACCACGCCCTGGAGGACGACCGCGACCGCAACGCCGGCCACGGTATCCACCGCGAAATGGTTCTGGGTGTAGACGGTGGCCGCCGCGATCAGGGCGGCGAGGATCGACACGCCGGTGGCCACCCGCTTCGGGGCGATTCGTGTTGCGATCCAGGCAAAGGTGATGGCGCCGGCGGTGTGGGAGCTGGGGAATGCCGTCCCCAGAGAATCGCCCGCCGTGCGGAGGGCGAGGTTAAGACGGTAGAAGAAGCCTTGGACCAGCTCGCCGTCGTGGATCGGCCAGAGCTCCCGCGGGCCCACCACGGGGAAGTACGAATAGATCACGAAGCAGCCGAGGTAGGTGACTGCGACGCGGAGCACGATTTCGCGCCGGCTCTCTTCCGAACCCCGCGTCCACCAGAGGGCGATCGGGATGGCGGCAAGCATCAGGTAGTAGGAGAAATACGCGCTCTGCATCAGCTCGCTCAGCGGCACCCAGGGCATCGCCCCGATCCAAGTGACGTTGAGATGGGTACCGAAAAGGGCCTGATCCCAACCAGCGACCAAGCCGTCGTTCGACATGGAGGGAAGGACGCCGTTCCGAAGCCCCAGTTCGCTCCAGAAGGCCGCCGCCCAGAGCAGGGGGTAGATCTCGCGAAGGAGCCGCGTCACCGGGGAAAGGGGGCGGTCCGCCCTCGCGAGCAATGAAGGCAATGCAAGCGCGGCGAGATGGACGAGGGTAAACCAGGCGGCGAGAGGCACTCGCGGTGCCGCAGGAAGCCAGGAGGTGAGGAGAATCAGGTTCGCGAAAGCCATCCAACGGTCGACGGGCAACATCGGCCCTGGGCTCCCCATGCCGGCTCACTCGGTTCGGGTCGCCGCAAGATTGGAGGCGGTCGCGTCGATTGCACGACCGCTCGGTCAAGGCATCGTCACGATCGGGTCGCCGGGGGCGAGGATCCCCTCGGTGAGCACCCGGGCATACCAGCCGCGCCGTCCGAGCAGGGTCCGCACGAACTCCGGCGCCCGCTCCTTGCCGACGTATGGTAGGATGTGCGTTTCGGTGCACGGTTCGCAGGCCTGCGAGATCTCGAGCGTGACGGTGCCCGACACCAGCCTCGTGCCGGGGCCGAGCGCCGACTCGGGCACCCCGGCAAGCGTGAGGTTCTCGCCGAGGTCGCCGGGCGCCACCGGCCATCCCTCCTTCGACAATTGCGCGATGACTTCGTCGGTGAGCACGAGAATCGCCAGGTCCGGGTCGCCACCGACTTTTTCGGTGCGGTAGGTGTTGTAGTCGCCTTCGACTCCCGCGGCGGTGACCCGGGCCCGCGGCACCGCGTGCTTGGGGAGGCCGCGCTCACCGGCGGTCTTCGGCTTGACGCTCACCCGCGTGATCTTTCCTTTCACGATTCCTCTCCCAATGGTCGGCGGATCCGGCCGGGGCGGCCCTTCTCGTATGGCCTCGAGCGGGATGTCCACGTTGCTCTTGAACCGGCGGTGCTGCCAACCATGGGGCGGCACCTCCTCGAGGCGGAAAAACGGGCCAGCTGCAAAGTAGTAGATTTCAAGCAACACCGTCATGTTTTTCACGCGGGGTTGGGAGGACACTTCATGGCTGGAGCCGGTCCGATCGCACTCTCGTTGCTTCGTATCGCGGCGGGTGCCGCCTATTTCTCTCATGGCGCCCAAAAACTCTTCGGCTGGTTCGGCGGTTTCGGGCCCGACCATGGTAAAGCGGAGCTGATGAGCAAGTTCGGTGCGGCCGGGGTCATCGAGGTGGTCCTCGGCGCCTGCCTCATCCTCGGCCTCTTCACCCGCGCCGCCGCCTTTCTCGCCTCGGGCGAAATGGCGGTGGCGTACTTCGCTGTCCATATCCCCATGAGCGGCCAGGTCTGGTGGTGGGCCAACGGCGGCGAGATGGTCATGCTCTTTTCGTTCATCTGGTTGATGATCGCCGCCAACGGCGGCGGCCCCTGGAGTCTGGACGCCAAGCTAGGTGGGCCGGCGCGAGGCACCTAACGTCCAATGCGCCTTCCACGCCCTTCCGCCGGCATCGTCGTGACGCTGGGCTGGGTGGCGGCGCTCGGGTACACGCTGCTCCTTTCCCGGGCCGGCGCGCGCTGGCCCGGGCTTCCGCAGTTGGCCCCCCAAGGCCTCATCCACCCGGTGGTCGCGCTCCTCATCTGGGCCGTGGGCACCCCGGTCATCTTCTGGTCGGCCCGCCGGTTTCCCATCTCTGCTCGACGCTGGGTGGCGCCGGCCGCCGTCCATTTTGGGTTCGCCGCGATCTTCATTCTGGCGCTGAATGTCGGGGTCCATTTCTTGGCCGATCTCGCGCTGGGCCGTGGGCCGAGCGTGGCGTCGGCATGGCGCTCGGGGGCCTACGATTTCGTGCGCCTCTTCCATCTGGCCATCGTCGTGTATGCCTTCTTGGTCGGCATCGGGCACTACCTCGGGGCAGCCGAGGCACGGCGCGCCGAGTTGCTTCGGGCGGAACGACTTCGCGCCGACCTGGCCGAGGCGGAGCTCCGGGCGCTCCGCCTCCAGTTGCAGCCCCATTTCCTCTTCAATGCCCTCAACGCGATCGGCTCCCTCATTCTGACGAAACGGGCCGCCGAGGCGCACGACGCGATCGGACAACTCGGAGACCTCTTGCGTGGCGTGCTGGCCACGGAGCGGCGTGGTGAAGTCTCGCTTCGGGAGGAGCTCGATCTGACCGAGGCGTATGTCGCCCTCGAGCGGACCAGGTTAGGCGACCGGCTCTCGACGAAGTGGGAGATCGCTCCAACCGCTCACGCCGGCATGGTGCCGCCGATGCTCCTCCAGCCGCTGGTGGAGAACGCGATTCGGCACGGGATCGCGTCGAGCGCCAACGGTGGCCGGCTGGTCGTGCGGGCGGAGCGGGTCGGCGACCGGCTTCGCCTCGAGGTGTGGGACGACGGGCCCGGCCCCACGGGGTCGGAGACGTCGGCCGAGCGCGAGGGGATCGGGCTCGAGAACACCCGCCGCCGGCTCAGCCACCAGTATGGCGCCGATCACCGGCTGGAGTTCATTCGACAGGATGGCTGGACCCGGGTGCTGGTCGACGTTCCGTTTCGGCCGGCCGCATGAACCATCTCCGCGTGATGGTCGTGGACGACGAGCCTCTCGCGCGGGCGGGCCTGCGTGCGCTGCTCGAGAAAGAGCCCGGCCTTCTGCTCGTGGGTGAGAGCGCCGGAGGGGCAGACGCCGTGACGGCGATTCGCACCCTCCGTCCCGATCTCGTGTTCCTGGATATCGTGCTTCCCGATCTCGACGGATTCGGTATTCTCGAGCGGTTGCCGCCGAACGAACGCCCCGCCGTGGTATTCGTCACCGCGCACTCCGACCAAGCGCTCCGCGCGTTCGAGGTGAAGGCGCTCGACTACGTTACCAAACCGCTTCGCCGAGACCGGGTGCGCGAAGCGGTGGCGCGGGCACACGAGCGGATCCGGCTCGATCGGCTTGACCGCGCGGAACCGGCCCCCGCTCTCACCGCGCCGCTCGCCCTCAAGACCGAGGGACGGATGCGCCTCATCGAACAACGGACGATCGATCTGATCTCGGCGGACGACGATCATGTCGTGGTGCATGCCGGCGGCGGCGTTTTTCGCGCGCGGGATACGCTGAATGCGGTGAGCCGGCGACTCGATCCAACGTCCTTTGTCCGAGTACACCGGTCCACCATCGTCCGGCTGGCGGCCATTCGAGAACTCGAGCCGTGGTTCCATGGCGACTATGTCCTGGTTCTTCACTCCGGCACGAAGGTTCGGATGAGCCGAAGCCACCGCCCGCGGCTGGCCGCAATGCTCGGACGGCGTATCTAGCGGCGGCTGGCCCCATCTACCGAGCGATTCACCGTGCGATCGCTCGGCCCGCCGTATTTGTGCTGACAAAAACCGGCCGCGATGCCAAGTTCGGGATTCCTCGAACGGTCGAGCCCGTATGGCAGGGTGGTTTCCGGCATCTCTGATCTGGTCTCTTTCCGCCTGCGCGGTCTTCGCAACCACTTCCGTCAATGCCCAGGACGCCCTTCCCGCGGGGAGTCCGATGTTCCGAGGCAATCCCGCTCACACCGGTGTTTCCAGTGCCCCCTTTTTTCGCGGGCAGGGCGGAGTCAAGTGGAGCGTTCGAACGGGGGGACCGGTTCGGTCGTCACCGGCGGTCACCGCAACGCGGGTCTTCGCGGGAAGTGCGGACGGGTTCCTCTATGCCGTCGATCGAGCCGCGGGCCACATCGTCTGGCGATTCGAGGTGGGAGGGGTTGTCGATGCCGCCCCCGCCGTGGCCGCGGGACTCGTGATCGTCGCCAACGACCTCGGACGTATTGTCGCGGTCGATGAACGAACCGGCCGCTTGCGCTGGTCGGTTCGGAGCGGAACCGCTTTGCCATCCAATACCGCCTCTCGTCCTCGCTATGACTACGAGTACTTCATCTCATCCCCGGTCATCGTCGGCCGGACGGTCGTCATCGGTCAGCCCGACGGCGGGGTCTATGCGCTCGATCTGGTGACGGGGGCTCGGCGCTGGCGGGTGACGACGGGCGGGAAGGTGCACGCAACGCCGGCCGTGCACGACGGGCTGGTCGTGGTCGGATCGTTCGACGGTCGAGTGTACGGGATCGACTTGGGCAGCGGCGCCAGCCGGTGGGTCTTTCGGACGGCCGGCGACACGATCGACCTGGTCAAGACCGGTTATGACCGCCGTGGCATCCAGAGCTCGGCCGCGATTGCGGATGGAACGATCTTTCTCGGCTCGCGAGACGACGGTGTCTATGCCCTCGATGCGGCGACCGGTGCCGCACGTTGGCGGGCGAGCCACCGCGGGTCGTGGGTGGTCGGGTCTCCCGCGGTGGATGGAGAGGGCCGCGTGTTCGTGGGCAGTTCGGATGGCCGCTTCGTGCAAGCGCTTGAAGGGGCCACCGGCAAGGAGCTCTGGCGGCTCCGCACCGGTGCGAGCATGCAGGCCTCGCCGCTGCGCGTGCAGGATGCGCTCGTGGTGGGGGGCTACCGCACCGACAACGTCACCGGCGATCTCACCGTGCTCGAGGCCGCCAGCGGGGCCATTCGGTGGCGGCTCCGGCTCGACGGGTCGATCCTCTCCTCCCCCGTCGCCATGGACGAGGAGCTCTACGTCGGCACCGACGGCGGAAGTATCGTCGCTATCCATGAGGCCAACCGCCTAGTGCCGCGGCTCGCGGTCTTCTATGACTCGACGCACATGGGCCGGCCGTTCATCACCGGGGGGCGGCTCGCCTTCGAGTACTTCCGCGACTTGGGATACGAGCCGCTGGGTGTGGATTCGTTGGCAGGCTTCCTCGCCTCTCGATCCGCCGACGGGGTGCCGAGTGCCGTCATCTTTGCCTCGGATGTCCTGCCGCCCGGTGTGCTGGCCGAGTCGGGCGGCGCCAGTCCCTTGCGCCGCTATCTCGATGCTGGAGGCAAAGTGATCTGGACCAGTATGCCGCTGGGCGCGGCGGTGCGCGACTCCACCGGAAGACTCGTGGCGACCGACTTTGCCCGGGCAGGGCGAATGCTCGGCGTCTCGGTGGCCGGCCTCACCTTCAACGGGATAGAGGCCCGGCCGACGGCGGTGGGAGGCCCCTGGGGAGTCTCCAATTGGTCGATGGGCATGTACGGATTCGCCCCGGCCGATCTGACGGAGGCGCTGGCGGTGGACCGCTTCGGCCAAGCCACGGCGTGGGTAAAGAGCTATCGCCCCGACCGCCCGGGGTCCGGGTACGTGCAGCTCTTTGGCGTGGGACTCTCGCTCGAGCGGCTGCCGATGGTCCGGGCGGCGGCCGAGTACGGGTTGCTCCGGCGGGCTCGATAGGGTGGGCGTACCCCTTCTGTAGACGGGGATGCATATTCTCGGGGGGTTCCCTCTCCGTCCAACCGCCGAGTGCTCACCGTGCGCTACAGTCTCCTGCTCCTTCTCGTCGCTTCGAAAGCCGCCGCCCAAACCGCCGACACCGCCGCCTTCTCGCAAATGGTGTGGCGCAACCTAGGCCCCCTGCGGGGCGGCCGGTCGGTTGCCGCCGCCGGCTCCGTGGCCCGGCCCCTCGAGTACTACATGGGCACGACCGGCGGCGGGGTCTTCAAGACGACCGACGGTGGAGAGAATTGGCAGCCGGTGAGCGACCGGTTTTTCGGTGGCACGATCGGCGCCATTGCGGTGAGCGAGTCCAACCCCGACGTGGTCTACGTCGGCGGCGGGGAATTCCCGATTCGCGGCAACGTCTCCCATGGCGACGGCGTTTACAAGTCCGTCGACGCCGGACGAACCTGGACCTACATCGGGCTGGTCGATACCAGGCATATCTCGAAGATCCGCATCCACCCCCGCAATCCGGACATCGTCTACGTCGCGGCGCTTGGACCGGTCTTCGGGCCGAGCCCAAGCCGCGGGGTGTTCAAGAGCATCGACGGCGGGGTCACCTGGAACAAGATCTTGTTCCGGGACGACAGCACCGGGGCGATCGACCTGTCGATGGACGCGAGCAACCCCGAGGTGCTCTATGCCGGGCTGTGGACGGCGTACCGCAAGCCGTGGATGCTGGTGAGCGGCGGACCGGGGAGCGGGATCTTCAAGTCCACCGACGGCGGCCGGACCTGGAAGGAACTGACGCGGAATCCAGGCATGCCGGCCGGGATCATCGGCAACATCGGGGTGTCGGTGTCGCCGGCCAATCCACGGCGTGTCTACGCCCAGATCGAGGCAGATTCGGGCGGGGTTTTTCGTTCCGACGACGCGGGGGACACGTGGACCCGCGTCAACGCCGACCGCGGACTCCGCCAACGCGCCTGGTATTACAGCCGCGTCTATGCCGATCCGCAAGACGAGAACACCGTCTATGCGAGCAACGTGAACTTCCAGCGCTCCCGCGACGGCGGCAAGACCTTTCAGGGCATCAACACGCCTCACGGCGATAGCCACGACCTTTGGATTGCGCCGAACAACAACCAGCGGATGATCGAGTCCAACGACGGCGGCTCCAACGTGAGCACCAACGCCGGGCGCACCTGGACCGCTCAAGACTTTGCCACGGCGCAGTTCTACCACGTTACCACGAGCAACCACTTCCCCTACCGGGTGTGCGGGGCGCAGCAGGACAACAGCACCGTCTGTATGCCGAGCCGTCCGCTCTTCGGCGCCGATATTTCCGATTTCTACGATGCGGGCGGCGGGGAATCGGGCTATATCGCGGTGCATCCGACCAACCCGGATGTCATCTACGCCGGGAGCTACGGCGGATACCTCTCCCGTAAGGACACCCGCACCGGCATCGAGCGCGACATCAACGCCTGGCCCCTCAATCCGATGGGCCACGACGCCAAAGACGCGAAGTACCGGTTTCAGTGGACCTTCCCGATCGTCATCTCACCGCACGACGCGAATACGCTCTACATCGGCTCGAGCGTGATCTTCAAGTCGACCGATGAGGGGTCGAGCTGGGTGCCGATCTCGCCCGATCTGACCCGTAACGATCCGGCCACGCTCGGCTCCTCCGGCGGACCGATCACCAAGGACCAGACGAGCGTCGAATACTACGGGACGGTGTTCACGATCGCCGAATCGCCGCTCGAGAAGGGGGTGATCTGGGGGGGGTCGGATGACGGCCTCGTGCAGGTGACTAGGGACGGCGGAGCCACCTGGACCAATGTGACGCCGAAGGAGTTGCCGGAGTGGGCCCGGGTCTCGATCATCGAGGCGTCGCGCCACGCGAAAGGCACCGCGTACGTCGCGGCCAACCGCTTCCAGCTCAACGACCTCACGCCCTATCTCTTCAAGACCACCGACTACGGGAAGAGCTGGACGCGGATCACCACCGGTATCGCCCGGAGCGAGTTCACCCGGGTCATTCGCGAGGACCCGGTCCGCGCCGGTCTTCTGTATGCGGGAACGGAACGCGGCGTCTGGGTTTCCTTCGACGACGGCGCCCGGTGGCAGCGGCTCCAACGCAACCTCCCTCCGGTGCCGGTCCACGATCTGGCGGTCAAAGAGGGCGACTTGGTGGCCGGCACCCACGGGCGCGCCTTCTGGATTCTGGACGATCTCTCCGTGCTCCGGCAGTATGCCGCCGGGCTGGCCGACCGGGAGGTGCAGCTCTTCAAGCCCCGCGACGCCTATCGGACGACGTTAGGTGGCTTCGGTGGTGGTGGCGGCGCCGGCGGACCGGCGCCGCTCAACGGATGGGACGGCGCGGTGATCAACTATTGGCTCAAGCGCGGCGGCCAGCGGGTCACCCTGGAATTCCTGGATGCGCGCGGCCAGGTCCTCCGCCGTTTTGCGAGCGAGCAGGACTCGGTGGCGCGCGCCGATTCGCTTCGGACCGCTGGCCTCCGCGCCGCCCGCGACTCGGTGGCCCGGACCTCCGCCGACAGCCTCGCCGCCCTCGGCGTGATGCCCGCGTCGGTGCGCCCCGACACCGTCGACCGGACCCCGCGGCCGGGCGGATGGCGTTACGTCCCGCCGCAACGGATACCTAACCGCGCCGGGATGAACCGCTTTTCCTGGAATCTGCGCACTCAGGATGCCGCCGGGTTTACCGGGATGATCTTCTGGGCGGGCGGCCTTGCCGGGCCGGTCATTCCGCCGGGGACGTACAGCGTCCGCATCACCGCCGGCGATCAGAGCCAGACCGAAAGTTTCCAAGTGCACCGAGACCCCCGCGGCGATGCCACCCAGGCCGATCTCGACGCTCAATACGCGTTGCTGGTGCAGATTCGGGAGAAGACCACCGAGGCCAACAACGCGGTGCGCACGATCCGCAACGTGAAAGCGCAATTGGCCGACCGCCGAGCCCGGGCCCTGGCCAAGAAGCAGCCCTTCGAGGCGCAGCCCGGGGTGCTCGACCGCAAGCTGTCCGCGGTGGAAGAGGAGATCTACCAAACGAAGAATCGGAGCGGGCAGGATCCGCTCAACTATCCGATCAAGCTCAACAACCAGATCGCGGCTCTCTCGGGGGTGGTGGGGAGCGCGGAAGCGAAACCCACGGCGCAATCGCTCGAGGTGTTCCGCATTTTGAGCGGGCAGCTCGACGCCCAGCTCGCGATTCTCCGCCGCCTTCTCGATGTCGACCTCGCGGCGATCAACGAGGCGTTGGCGCAGCGCGAGCTCCCGCGGATCGTGCCGAGCACGGCGGAAGTGGCGGCACCGTGAGATCGCTTCGGAGGCTCCGCCTCCTCGCGATGACCGGCAGTCTCCTCGCCGCCTGCGGCCCCGGCCGGGCCCCGGCCGTTCCGGAAGAGGTGCTCCCCCTGGCTTCCGACACCGTCGAGGCGGCGTGGGGTACGATTCCGGTGGCGGCGCCGACCGGCGCCAACCGGTGGGCGGTGGTGGCGGGCGACTGGGATGCGGCGGCGATCGCCGATTTCGGAAGTCGAACCATGACGCCGCTCGGCGGCCGGAAGCAGAGTGCTTACGTGCACCCCTTCGCGGTGTTCAACCGCGGCGACACCGTCTTCCTCTCCGACTGGGGCAAGCGGCGCACGACCGTCTGGAGCGGCCAGGGTGAGCTCATCGATTCGATCCCCGCGGCCGATGCCCTGCGCGGCAGCCTGCCCCGCGCCCGGGATGCCGCGGGGCAGTTCTATTTCGAGCTCATGCCGGTTGCGGGACGGGATGGAAGCGGCAATCGCGATTCGGCCGCGATCGTCAGGGCCCCGCGGAGCTACGCCCGTTTCGACACCGCGGCGCAACTCGCCCCGCTCGATCTCAAGGAGATGCAGCGGGAAAATTCCCGGCGGTTCGAGCGGCTCGTGTTCAGCGGCACCGACGAGTGGGGGATCTGGCCCGACGGGACGATCTGGGTCGCCCGGCTGCTCCGAAACCAGATCGAGACGATCGATCCACTCGGAAAACGCCATCGGGGGCCGGAACTGCCCGACCCGGTCTTCGAGGTGACTCAGGCCGACCGAGACCGCTATCTCCAGGGTTTTCCTAACGATACTCGGCCGAACGAAGCCGACCTTCCCTTTGCCCTGATCCATCCCCCTTTCGTGGCGGCGTTCAACGGTCCGGGCGCGTCGATCTGGCTCGAGAAGAGCAAGCCGGTGCTCGACAGCGTGCGCCGAATTCACGTTCTCGATCGGGAGGGGAACTTGAAGCGGACCTTCCGGCTGCACGGCGCGGGACGGATGATCGCCGTGGGCGACTCGGCGATTCTCGTCGCCGAACAGTTCGCCCAGGGGATTCGGCTCATGCAGGTGAAGATTCCGGCGGAGGCGCCGCGGCCGATTCAGTAACGGCTTGTCATTGCGAGGCCGCGAAGCGGCGGGTCATTGCGAGCGCAGCGAAGCAATCTCGGGGTTGCTTCGCTGCGCTCGCAATGACCGCCGCTGCTCGCAATGACCTACTCTTCCAGCGGCAACTCCTCCTGCGGCGGCTCCTCCTCCCGCGCCTTTCGCCGCTTCCGCTTGAGGCGCCCCTCCTCGTACCAGCGCCGAGTGATCTCCCCGGCCAGATCCCGGTTCCCCAGCCCAAAGGCGAGGCCGGTGGCGAGCGCGATAGCGCCGACGATGAGGGTAAAGGCGGAGGTGACGATCTCCTCCGCCACCCCAAGCTGCTGAACGGCCATGAAGATGGCGATCATCACGACCGCCGCTTTGGCCGCCTTGGCCAGGGTCGGCACTCCCTCGACCGCCCCGGCGGAGGCCAGGACCAGCGCCCGCACGAACTCTCCTACGATCATGCCCAGAATCACGATCACGATCGCCGCGATCAGGGTCGGGATGTAGGAAAGCATCGTGCCGAACATCTGGTTGATGATCTCGAGGCCGAGGGCGGTGCTGGCCAGCAGAATCACCACCAGCATTACGAGCCAAAAAAGCAGCTTACCGATGGCGTGGATCGGGTCGAGCCGCGTCCCGGTCCGGCCCATTGCCTCGGAGAGCCCGCCGGCCTCCGCCATCTTGTTGAAATTGAGGCGCTTGAGCAGCGCATCGGTCCAGCGTTCGAGGATGCGGGCCAGAAGGTACCCCGCCACCAGGATCGCTATGGCGGCGAGAAAGGAAGGCAGGACGCTCATGAGCTGAGAGAAGCCGATCGCCAGCCGAGCCCAAAGGTCGTTCACCGGGATACCTCGATCACGAGTTTGCCGAGCTGGTCGCCGCGAGCCATTCGCTCGTAGGCCGACACGGCATTCGCCAACGGAACCACCGAATCGATGACCGGCTGGAGCCGGCCGGCATTCACGAGATCCGCCATTTCGGCGAACTCGCGCCGCGAGCCCATCGTGGACCCGAGCAGGCTCCACTGAAACCAGAAGAGCCGGCGAATGTCGAGCGCCACGTTAGGCCCCGTCGTGGCGCCGCAGGTCACCAGCCGGCCGCCGGGGCGGAGCGCCCGGAGCGACGCCTCCCAGGTCTTCTGGCCCACCGAATCGACCACCACGTCGGCCCCCCCTCCGGTGAGTGTCCGGACCTCTTTCGCGATCTGCTCGGCGGAGGACTCAACGTGATTGAAGGTGACGTCGGCGCCGAGCTCGCGCGCCTTCGCGAGCTTTCGTTCCTCAGAACTCGTGGCGATCACCCGCGCGCCGAGATGCTTCGCGATCTGCAGGGCCGCGAGGGAGACGCCGCCGCCGATTCCCCAGATGAGCGCCGTTTCGCCGGCTTGCAGCGCCGCGCGAGTCGTGAGCATTCGCCACGCGGTAAGGGTCGAGAGGGGAAACGCCGCGGCGATTTCCCAAGACATGGACCCCGAGATCTTGTAGACGTTCCGTTCTGGAACGCATACGAACTCTGCCGCAGTCCCGGCTCGGTGTTCGCCGAGAATGCCGAATCCTCGGCAGAAGGGCTCGTCACCAGCGTGACAGGCGGCGCACCGACCGCAAGAGATTCCAGGATTGAGGGCGACCCGATCACCGGGGCGGACCCCGGTCACCGCCGGTCCCACCGCCTCCACGACGCCGGCCCCGTCGGTCCCCACGACATGGGGGAACGTGAGGGTGATCCCCTTGACCCCCTCGATGAGGAAGAGATCGAGGTGGTTGATGGCCGCAGTGCGCACCCGGACGAGCACCTCATCGGGGGCCGCGAGGGTCGGCTCGGGAAGGTCGAGAACCGCGAGGTTGTCGAGCCCGCCATGGTGCGTGAGGGCCAACGCCCGCATCGCGACAATCTCCGGCTTGCAGATGGACGGAAGTTGTGCAAGATATATCAGCCCATCTGCGAAGGCGCCGTCGCGCCTGCCCCACTGCGGCGGGGCCTGCCGCAACCGCGTAGCCGGAGGAAGCCAGCATGGCCGCATTCCACGAAATGGAAATGGGTTGGTCAGGGTC
>JABFSM010000103.1 GCA_013140635.1 Gemmatimonadales bacterium | reverse complement strand
GTCCTGCGGAAAATGGCGAGCGCCGGCCCGGATGCGTTAGGCTCCATGGCCAGCGTCAGGATGTCGCCGGCGCGGACGACCCACGCGTCGGCCACGATCATTCCCTTGGGCGTGAGCAGCGCGCCGTAGACCAGGCTCCGGTCGCCCGGAGCGACCAGGTCGTTGGTGAGGAGGCCCTGCAGGCAAAGCACCGCTCCCGGCCCCTCGATCCGAAAGATCGCCGCATCGGCCGGAACGAGGACCGCGCCGGCTCGAAGCCGTTCGAGCCGGGCGGGGGAGAGGGCAACATCGAGCGCCATGCAGGAAGGTAACCCGCCGGAGGAGGCGCCTTCAGGCGTAGAAGCCCGCCCGCTCGTAGGCCAGATCGAGAATCTCGACCGGATGGGCGACGCCGATGGGAAGGCCCGCGGCCGCGAGCCCGGCGCCGATTTGCATGAGGCAGCCGGGATTGCCGGTCACGACCAGCGCCGGGCGAGGGTCGGCATCGCGAATGGCGACGATCTTTCCGTCGAGGACGGCGCGGGACATGTCCGGCTGGAGCAAGCTGAAGATCCCGGCGCTGCCGCAGCACCGGTCGGAGCCGGGGAGGCGCCGCACGCCGAGCTTCGGGATAGCGGCGAGCACGGCCATCGGGGCGTCGCGCACGCCTTGGGCATGCTCGAGGTGGCAAGGCGCATCGTACGCCACGTTGAGCGGCACCGGCGCACCCGGCCGGGGGCCCGCCGCGGCGAGGAGCTCCGTGACGTCCCGGGTCTGCCGGGCGAGCGCCGCGGCCTCCGGCGAGCCGTCGAGGTGATGCGCGTCCTTGAGCAGCGCCCCGCAGCCCGCGCTATTCACCACGACGAAGTCGGCGCGGCCGTGGAAGGCGGCGGCATTCGCGCGCACCAGCTCCGCGGCGGCGGGACGGTCGCCGGCATGCTCGTGGAGCGCGCCGCAGCAGTGCTGGCCCGGCACCTCCACGACCTCGTAGCCGTTGGCCTCGAGGGTTCGCCTCGTTGCGTCGTGCACCCGACGGAAGAGCGCGTCCATCACACACCCCCGAAAGAGGGCCACGCGGCCGCGCGCCGGCGGCGCCTTGCTCCGGCCGCCCGTTCGGGTGCCAAGGGCCGAGCTGGCTCCGCTCGCGGCCAGCATGCCGAGGCCGAATCCGACGGTGCCGGATCCGGCGAGCGCGCGAGGGATGCCTAGCGTTCTGAGCCAGCGCGCCGCGGCCAGTCCCCCACGCCACGCCGCCCGCCGTCGAAAGACGCCGAGCAGGAATCGGGCGGCGCCCGGCAGCCCGTTGGTCCGGACCAACAGGTCCCGCGCCGCCGCCAGCCCGCGTCCGTACCCAACGCCGGCGGGGCAGACCGGCTCGCAGCCGCGGCATCCCAGGCAGGCGTCGAGGTGCTCGCGGAGGGCCGGATCGTCCGCGGGGAGTTCTCCGCGCTCGAGGGCGCGCATCAGGAGGATGCGCCCGCGCGGAGAGTCGCTCTCGTCGCCGGTGGCGAGGTACGTTGGGCAGGCGGGAAGACAGAATCCGCAGTGGACGCAAGGGTCGAGCGCCTCGAACCCGGCGCGATCAGTCATCGTCGGCGCCTTCCAGGGCCACCGCGAAGGTCGGATCGGGGTCGAAGGTGCTGCGCAGCCGCCCGACCAGCCGCCCGACGCCCTCCCGATAGGCACCGAAGTGCCCGAACGCGCGGCGCAGCTTCCACGGGCCCCGTTCGAGGGTGAGGGGAATCTCCCGTTCCGCGGCGTGCCGCCGGAGGCGGCGGAGCGCGTCGAGCGCGGGGTCGCCGCTCCAGCGCACCAAGCCGCGTCCCGGGCCCGCCGAGACGAGGCCCACGTCGAGGTGTTCGCCAAGGAGGTCGAGCAATTCGTCGAGCCCATCGGGAAAGACCCCCAGCCGAAGCGAGGCGCTTCCGTAGAGCGCGGCGCGGGCGGCGTTATGCCAGAACGCGGTTTCCGGCTCAGGGTCGAGTGCCTGCCATGGCACTTCGGCATACTCTCCGGCCCGCGCGATTTCCGCGGCCACTCCCTCCGCCGTCCCGGAAAACTGGAGGGCCAGCGCCCAGTCGGACTGGGCCCCGAGCGCCGGGGACAAGAGTTCGAGCGCCGTGACGGAGATCTGTTGTTCGACGAGGGTCCGAGCCAGATGCGTCAGGCGGTCTCGGCCGGCGCGCGCGAGGAGGGTGGCCTGCGCCTCCGGGCGCGCGCGGAGCCGGAGATGCATCTGGGTTACCACGCCGAACGCGCCGAAGCTGCCCACTTGGATCTTAGTGAGATCGTACCCCGCCACATTCTTGACCACCTGGCCGCCGGCCCGCACGATTCGGCCATCGCCCGTGACGACGGTGCTGCCAAGGATATGGTCGCGTACCGGCCCGAACCCATGGCGAAGGGCGCCCGAGGTGCCGGTGGCGACAACCGAGCCGAGCGATCGCTCAGGCCGCCCGGGAGGATCGACCGCCAACCAAGTGCCTCGGGCGGCGAGCGCCTCCTGGAGCGTGGCCATGCCGACGCCGGCCTCGACGGTTGCGACCAGATCGGCTGCGGCGATGTCAACCACGCGGGCGAGCGCCCGGGTGGAGAGGGCGAGGTCGGCCGGCGCGTCGGCCGGCATCCAGGAACCTTGGCCCTCGATACGGATGCGCCATCCTTCCGCGTGGGCGAGGCCGCAGACCTGCGCGATGCCGTCGGTGGAATCGGGAATGGCGCGCGGCAACCCGTCGAGGGACCGCTCAACCGCCGCTTCGCCGAGGGCATGGCGAAGGCGCATGAAGATGGCCTCGCTCATCCACGCCACTCCCGGCAATAGTGAACCGGCACGACCTTGCGGGGGTTGGCGCGCCCCGTGGGATCGAAGACCCGTCTCACGTCGCACATCGCCGCCAGCGTGGCGTCGTCGAAAATCAGCGACATATACTCGATCTTGTCGGAGCCGACGCCATGCTCCCCGGTAATACTCCCCCCCGCCCGCACGCAGGCCGCCATGATCTCGTGGCTCGCCTCCAGGACCCGCGCGGCGAGGGCGGTGTCCCGGCGGTCGTAGCAGATGTTCGGATGCAGGTTGCCATCCCCGGCGTGGAAGACGTTGGTCATAGTGAGGCCGTGACGACTCCCGATGGCGGCAATCTCCTCGAGCACATCGGGAAGGGCGGAGCGAGGCACGACCGCATCCTGGACCACGAGGTCGGGAGCAATCCGGCCCATCGCCCCGAAAGCCTTCTTACGGCCCGGCCACAGGCGGGCGCGTTCCGCGGGGCTGCTCGCCGCGCGAACATCACGGGCGCCGGCGTCGCGAAGGAGCCGCTCGACCGCCGCGCTTTCGGCGGCAACGGAGGCGGGCCGGCCGTCGAGCTCGACGAGCAGGATGGCGCCGGCATCGCAGGGATAACCCGCCGCATAGATCGAAGCCTCGACCGCCCGGATGCAACCCTGATCCATCATTTCGAGTGCGGCAGGCACGATGCCTGAGGCGATGATCGAGGTGACGGCTTCGCTCGCGCTCCGCATGGTTGCAAAGTCGGCCAGCAGGGTCCGGATCTCCGGCGGGATCGGTTCGAGCCGGAGGGTGATTTCGAGCGCGATGCCGAACATCCCTTCGCTCCCGACGAAGAGCCCGACGAGGTCGGGGCCCCAGGGCTCTCCTTGCGGACTGCCGAGGCGGACCAGCGTCCCGTCGGGAAGGAGCGCTTCGACCGAGAGGACATGGTTGGTGGTGACGCCGTACTTGAGGCAGTGCGGCCCGCCGGCGTTCTCGGCGACGTTCCCGCCGAGGGTGCAGGCGGTCTGGCTCGACGGATCGGGCGCGTAGAAGAGACCGTACGGCAGCGCGGCTTCCGAGAGCCGCGCATTCACCACCCCAGGTTCGACGACCGCGCGCCGGCGCACCGGATCGATCGACAGAATGCGGTTGACTCGCGTGAGGACGACGAGGACGCTGTCCGGGTCGGCGAGGGCGCCGCCGGAGAGTCCGGTGCCGGCGCCCCGGGCAACCCATGGTGTCTCCGTCTGATGCAGCAGGCGAACGACCCGTGCCACCTCGTCTCGCGAACCGGGGAGGACCACCAGGCGGGGCCGCGCTTCATGGGTTGGGAGACCATCTGCCTCGAACGTTCGGAGCTCGGCGGGCCGAACCTTCACCCAGCGAGCGCCGACGATGGCGCTGAGCTGTTCAGCGAGTGGCATGGATCAATGTAGTGAAGCGGGAAGAGGGAAGCGGGAAGAGGGGAAAACCCCTTATTCCCTCCTCCCTCTTCCCGCTTCCCCTCAGTCGTAACTAGGCGGCCGACGGAAAATTGCGCAGATGCTTCACTTCCGGCGCATTGCGGAGTTTTTCGAAGGCGCGCTCGCGAATCTGGCGCACCCGTTCGCGGGTTACGCCGAGCATGGCGCCGATGCCCTCGAGCGTGAGCGCTTCGCTCCCTTCCTCGAGCCCATAGTAGAGCGCGAGGATCCGCTGTTCACGCGGGGTGAGGTAGCGGGCAAAGAGGGCGGAAAGAAATTCTTTTCGGAGGCCGGCGTCGACCAGATCCTCGATGTCACCGGTGCCGGTTCCCGCCACCCGCTCGCCGAATGTGGCGGAGCCCGAATCGTGGCGTTCGACCGGGGCGTCCAGGGAGACCTCGACCGTCGAAACGAGCCGCGCCTGGCGAATCGTTTCCACCGACTCGTCGAGCACTTGCGCCGTCTCCGCGTCGGTCGGCGAGCGGCCCAGCTCTTGGGCCAGGAAACTCTCGATCTTGGCCATTTTCATCAGGGCGGCATTCTGATTGAGCGGAATGCGCACGGTGCGGGTCTGTTCAGCGAGCGCCTTGAGCACGCATTGCCGCACCCACCAGACCGCGTAACTGATGAACTTGACCCCGTGGACCGGATCGAACTTTCGGACCGCCTTGAGGAGGCCCTCGTTGCCGATGGCCACCAGTTCGGAGAGGTCGAGGCCGTGCCCCTGGAAGCGCTTCACGTAGGAGATCACGAAGCGCAGGTTGGCGGTCACCAGGCGATCGATGGAGGCCTGGTCACCTTTGCGCGCCTTGCGGGCCAGGCGGATCTCTTCTTTGGCATCGCCGATCATCGGCAGCTTGCGAATGTCGAGCAAGTACTGATCGAAGGCGTTGCTGGGCGCGGTGCGATGGAGCGCCCGAGCGGTCGGGGTGGACGGACGAGTCGAGGACGTACGCGCACGAACGTGGGGCATGCCACCTCACACGGGGTCGAGTACAGAAAAGGGCATCTGGGTGATATCACCCGCGAGGAGCGGGTCGCGATTTAGCGCGATTTGCTTGGGAGTGTCGACGTCTTACCGGAGAGCGAATCTAGGAAACAATTTTTTGACGGTCAAGCGTTAGACACTGTCAACATCACAAACCTTTCGATTGCAACGGGTTCCGAAATCCCTCAACTTCATCCACAATCGAGTTCTCAACAGAATTGTCCGCAGTCTGGCTAAGACATTTTTTGTCAACGACTTACGAGGTCAGGCCGTCTTGTGGAATGTGTGGATAGTTCAGTACAACGTGGCGGTCGTTCGCGCGGAAGCCAAGACTTCCTTCACCAATTCGCGTGAGGCAGACACCGTCCAATTGCTACGATCTCCGGCCATGACGCCGATCTGTTTCGGCAACGAAAAACGGAGTTGCTCACCTCGGATCTTCTTGTCATGGGCCATCGCATCGAGAAGCGCGTCGTCGGCCCACTCACTCCGGAGCGTCGTCGGGCGTCCTACCCGTTCAAGTGCCTGACGAATGCTCGGTGCCAGCCCCCGTTCCGCGAGGCCGAGCCGGTGCGCCAGGCGGGCCTCGGTCACGAGCCCGATCGCGACGGCGTCCCCGTGGAGAATCTCGTAGTCGGTGACCCGCTCGATCGCGTGTCCGACTGTGTGCCCGGCGTTGAGGATGGCGCGCCGCCCCGCCTCACGCTCATCTTCGGTGACTACAGCGGCCTTGATCTCGACACTTCGGGCAATAAGGCGGGTCAGGAGCGCGGGGTCCCGCGCCAGGAGGCCCTGGTTCTCCGCCTCGATCCATTCGAAATACTTCGCGTCGGCCACCACCCCATGTTTGAGCGCCTCGACCAGTCCGGCGCCGAGATGGGCGGGGTGAAGGGTCTTCAAAGCGAGCGGGTCGGCCAGTACGGCGACGGGAGGATGAAAGGCGCCAACCAAGTTCTTGCCGTGGCTGGTATTGACTCCGGTCTTTCCGCCGACCGAAGCATCGACCATGGCGAGGAGCGAGGTGGGTACCGAGAGCCAGGGGACGCCGCGGAGGTAAGTAGCGGCCACGAAGCCGGCCAAGTCGCCGATGACGCCCCCGCCCAGAGCAATGATGCCGGCATCGCGGCCGTAGCCGAGGTCGAGGAGGCGGTCGGTCAGGGCTCCCCAGCGCGCTCTCGACTTCGAGGCCTCGCCGGGACCGACGACCAGCGTCGGCGCCTCGAGGCCATGAGCAACCGCGCGCCCAACGGTGCGGTCGGTGATGACGATGAGCCGGCGCCCTTCGAGGTGCTCCGCCGCGAGGGCTCCGAGGGCGCCAAGCAGGCCAGGGGCGACGTGGACGGGGTAGCTGCCCGAAGCGTGGGTGACGCGGACGACCGGCTCCACCACTACCAGGTCACGTCGGCGCGGCCGGCGCGGAGATTCGCGAGGCGAGCGAGGGTAAAGAGGTAATCGGAGAGGCGATTCAGATAGACGAGGAAGAGCGCCGGCACTTCCGCCTCCGCCGCGAGCGCCACGACGCTCCGTTCGGCTCGGCGGCAGACGGTACGGGAGACGTGCAATGCCGCCGCCTTGGCCTCGCCCGCCGGCAGAATGAAGGCACGGAGCGGGGGGAGCTCGGCTTCAGCGGCATCCATCGCCTGCTCGAACCCGCTGATCCGATTGGCGGACAACTCGGCCTTGGCCAGCGCCGCACGGACCTTCTCCGGATCGGGGGTAGCCAAGTGGCCGCCGATCGTGAAGAGGTCCCGCTGGATCGCTTCGAGTTCGGCGTCGAAGAGCGCCTCCGGAACCGTGGCCCGGGCCACACCGATCGTGGAATTGAGCTCGTCCACGTCCCCGTACGCGGCCACGCGGGGGTGATGCTTCGGCACCCGTCCCCCGCCGAAGAGTCCGGTCTGTCCCGAGTCGCCGGTTTTGGTGTAGATGCGCATTGTTGAAAGATACTGTGGGTGGGTAAGTCGGTAGGTCGGTAAGTCGGTAGGTCGGTAGGTGCAGCTCCGCGTCTTACCGACCTACCGACCCACCGACCTATCCGCGATATTCTCTCCTGTGACCGACTCCATTACCGATGTCACCATCATTGGCGCCGGCCCCACCGGCCTCTTCGGTGCCTTCTACGCCGGCATGCGGGGCGCCACCTGCCGAATCATCGACGCGCTTCCGGCGCTCGGCGGCCAGCTCATGGCCCTCTACCCGGAGAAGTTCATCTTCGACGTGGCGGGCTTTCCGCGGGTCCTTGCGAAGGATTTCGTAAAAGGGATGGCGGAACAGGCGCAGCAGTTTGGCTGCGAGGTGCGCCTCAACGAGACGGTCGCCGGTCTCACGAAGATCGACGACCCGGCGGGTGGGATCGGTCATTTCAAGCTGGATACCGACGGCGAATCGTATACGACGCGAACCATCTTGATCGCCGCGGGGATCGGGGCCTTCGAGGCCCGCCGGCTTCCGGTGGATGGGCTGGAAACTTGGGAAGGTCGCGGGCTCGAGTATACGGTGCTCGATCCGAAGCTCTTCGCGGGTAAGCGGGTGCTGATCGTCGGCGGCGGCGATTCCGCCTTCGACTGGGTGGTCAATCTCGAGGGCGTGGCGAAGTCGGTTATGCTGATTCATCGCCGAGACGGCTTCCGGGCGCATGCGGCGACGGTGCGTCAGGTCGAGCGCATGCAGCTTCTCGGCAAGTGCGAGGTGCGCACTTTTTCCGAAGTGAAGGCGATCGAAGGGGGAGACCAGGTCGAACGGGTGACCATCCTCAACAACAAGACCCGCGCGGAGGAGACGCTGCCGTTCGATGCGGTCATTCCCCAGCTCGGATTCCATTCCGACCTGGGCGCCATCAAGGCGTGGGGGCTCGATACGGAAAAGGCCGACATCAAGGTCGACCGGGTGATGCGCACCAATGTTCCCGGTATCTACGCCGCCGGCGATATCGCGACCTACGAGGGCAAGCTCAAACTGATCGCGACCGGCGTGGCGGAGGCATGTACGGCGGTGAACAACGCGGTGCACTACATCGATCCGAAGCGGAAGGTGAACCCCGGGCACAGCTCGGAGCTCAAGATCTTCGCGACGCAACAACTCGGCTAGTCTTGCGCGTGCTTGCCGTGATCCATGCGCTGGGCATCGAACCAGCGATGGAGCGCGTCGACCAAGGCCGGTTCCGTGGTGGTATAGCGGATCCGGCCGCCGTCGTTTTCGGGGTCGTACTCGACGCGGATCTTCGAGGCGCCGGCCTTGAGCTCGGCCAGGCCCGGCATGTCGTGGCCATGAATCGCCGCGGGATCGTCGAACATGCCGCGGGAAAAATTGGCGGCCTCTTTCTTTAGATGGCCCTGAATGAGGGCAATTTGCGCCGTATCCGCCGGGTCGTTCGCGGTGACGGTTTGGAGGCCCCCGTCGTGGAGGGCCTCGAAATGGTGCTTGGTCTTGTCGAGGTCGAACGGCATAACCGCCGCGCCCCGCTCGGCAACCTCCGCCTGGCGCTCGGGGGTGGATTGCTTGGGATCGGTGCAGGCAGTCGAGAGGATAGCGGCGATGAAGACGGTTCGTATGCGCATTGGATTCCTTGGATGCTGCGCGCTATTCGCTATTCGCTATTCGCCAAGTGTCTTGAGCGAGTAGCGAGTAGCGAGTAGCGAGTAGCGAGTAGCGAGTAGCGAATAGCGTACAATAGACCTTCATACCCCAACCACCCTGCTTCTCCGCTCCATCCATATGGTATCGCACCACTCACCGTCCCGCATCGCGATCTTCTCCCGGCGCCCGATGACGCGAAAGCCGCATCCGGCGTGCAACGCCAGGCTCGGCGCGTTGTCGGCGTGGATCGAGGAGAAGAGCATCCAGAGCCCCTCCGCCTCGGAGGCCGGTCCGATAGCGTCGAGGAGCATCCGGCCTACGCCCTTTCCGCGCGCCTCTTTCCCGATGTAGATGCTGACCTCTGCAACGCCGCGGAAACAGACTCTGGCCGAGACCGGCATCAGGGCCACCCACCCAAGCACGTTGGCGTCTTCCCTCGCGACGAGCCGTGGAGAGGGAAGATGTCCGGCGTTCCACTTGGCCCAATCGGGCACCTCGGTGTCGAAGGTCGCCTTGCCGGTCGCCATCCCTTCCGCGTAGATCCGCCGCACCGCCTCCCAGTCGGAGGGATGCATGGTATCGACCATCATTTCCGCTTTCCGATTTCCACCACGAGGCTGTCGATCCGCGCCACCATAGGCGCGCCACCGAGGTCATGGTTGTTCGTCTGAATCGAGAAGATGCGGATCGCTCCATTTGGCAGGGTCACATAGCCGGAAAAGGCGTTGACACGAAAGATCGTTCCGGTCTTGGCAATGACTCGACCCTCGACCGCCGTGCCGACCAGCCGGTTTCGCACCGTGCCGGCCTGTCCGGCGGTCGGGAGGGCATGCTCGAAGACGGCGAAATTCGGGTGACGGCGGATCCAGAGAAGGAGCCGGGCAAAGGCCAGGGGGCTCACCACGTTGACATGGGAGAGCCCGGAGCCATCCCGCAGGGAGAACTGGGTCGAGTCGAGGCCGACCGAATCGATGAGGAATCGTCGCTCCACACCGAGTCCGGCGCGCCAGCTCCCTTCACCGGTCTGGCGGCGCCCTATCTGCTTCAGGAGCATTTCCGCGAAGAGGTTCTGGCTCGCGCCGAGGATGGGAATCAGCCACTCCCGAAAGGGACGAGAAGCCACTTCGCCGAGGGGGGCGCCGGCGCGGGCCGTGGCATATCGGAGCGAATCGGTCGTCGATTCGGTCGGTCCTTGCACTGAAATACCCACGTCGGCGAGCGCCCGTCGGAAAGCGCTCGCCGTATAACGGTTCGGGTCGGGAAGGGCGAGGTACGAGGTGCGGGCCGGCGCCGCCGCGTCGATCGTTCCATCTACGAAGAACGCCAGGGGCCCGAGCCGCCCGGCGCCGAGTCCGGTCGTGCCGGAGGCGCCGGTGGTGGTCCGATTCTGGACGGTGAGATCGCCGAAATCGGGGCTGAACGTGATCCGGCCCGGGGCTCCCGGCTCGGCGCCGGGGCCAAAGCGAAGGTCGATGCTATTGTCGTTGAATGCGAGCGCGCCGACCGGCGCCGCGTACCACCAGAGCAGATCGGCCTGCTCCCAAGTGTCGGCCACGAGGGTCGGTTCGAAGTAGCTCCCATCGCCCACGATCGCGCCGGTAACCCGCCGCAGTCCGCGCGAGCGGAGCCGGCCGGCGAGCTCGCGGAGGCGATTCATCGGGTCGGCTTCGCAGGCGGCGGTCCGGAGGGTGTCGGCGTCGAAACAGCGCCGGCTCATCGTCGGATCGCCCCGGCCATACAGGATCAGATCCCCATCGAGTACCCCGTCCGCGAGCGGTCCCGCCGCGTAAGCGCTGGTCGCCACGGTACCGTCGGGGGGGAGGAGGGCCGCCGCCGTGGCACTCACGACCAGCTTGGTATTGCTCGCCGGGACGAAGAGTCGGCTCCCGTTTCGCTGATACAGCACCTTCCCCGTGGTGTCCATGACGACGACCCCCCAGTGATGCCGGTCAAAAGGAGGCTGGTCGAGGAGCCGGTCGAGGCGTTTGGTGAGTGATTGGGCCGCCGCCGGAGTCCCCAGAGCGGCCGACCAGAAGAGCAGGGCTAGAAAACGACGCATGTCGGGCCCGGTCGGGGTGGGGGCGCCTGGCTTCCTGCGGTGGCGTAACACAATAAGAGAAATAGATTTAGAACGTGTCGTCAATCAGACTTGTGAGCCTCTTGGCAGCGGTGGTGACGCTGGCGGTGCCGCCGCCCCTTCGGGCGCAATCCGCGGATGAGGGGTTGCTGGTTCGCCAGCTCGCGTTCAACGGCAACAAGTCGTTCGCAGCCGAACTGCTTGGCGCCGCCATTATGACAACGGCGTCGAGCTGGTTTGCTCGAACCGAGATTATCCGCAGCATCGGGCTGGGTTCGAAAAAGTATCTGAACGAGCGTGAGTTCCGCCGGGATATCAACCGGTTGCAGGTCTTCTACCGGCTGCGCGGATTTCTGGACGTCAAGGTCGACACGACGGTCGTTCGCACGGACCGTGAGGTGTGGATCACCTTTCACATTGTCGAGGGCCGCCCGGTTCTCGTCTCGCGATTCGACATCAAGGGTGTCGACGCCGTGCCGCGCGCGCGTCTGGTGCTCGAGGATCTGCCGCTCAAGGCCGGTCATCCCTACGACCGCACCCTCCTGGTGGCCACGGCGGACACACTGCTCTCCCGGCTCCGCGATCGGGGGTATCCGGAGGCGCGGACCTTTCTCGAAACGCCTGACGTGAATCGGGAGCAATACAGCGCCGCGCTATCGATGGCCGTGGAGACCGGCCCCTTCTCCGTGATCGGGGAGATTCACGTCCAGGGGACGACCCGGGTCGACTCGTCGTTCGTGCGCGCGATGCTCGCGACCGAACCAGGCCGGCCGTTCAGCGCGCGCGACCTGGCCGAAAGCCAGCGCAATCTTTACCGGTCGGAACTGTTCCGGTTCGTTACCGTGGGGCTCGACACCGCCCATTTTGCGGCGGGATCGGGGGTGGTGCCTCTCACGATCCAGGTGAGCGAGGGACTGTTCTACCGGGCGCGGGCCTCGACCGGCTACGGCACCAACGATTGCTTCCGCGCCGGACTCGGGTGGACGGCGCGCAACGCGCTCGGGCATGGCCAAGTCTTCGACGCGTCGGCGCAAGTGTCCAAGCTCGGTGTGGGCGACCCGACTCGGGTCGAGGCGTTGCGGAACTCGATTTGCTCGGCGCTCAAGGGGGACTCGATCGGCTCGAGCCGAGCCAATTACAACGCGACGGTCTCCTTCCGCCGGCCCGATTTTCTCTCCCCGTCGAATACGGCCACGCTCGCGCTCTTCGCGGAACGGCGCAGTGAATTCGCGGTGTATCGGCGCGAGGATATCGGCGGGAGCTTTACGCTCAACCGGGAAACCCGAAGCCGGATCCCCCTCACCTTCACCTACCGGCTTTCGTACGGCGCCACTGAGGCGAACAACGTCTCGTTTTGCGCCTATTTCAATGCATGCACCTAAACCGATATCCGGCAGCTGCGCCGGCGCCGGCTGCTGGCGACGCTTTCCGGGGGTCTGCAGCGTACCCGCGTGAACAATCCGGTCGATCCGGCGCGGGGTTCGTCGGTGTCGCTCGACGTGGCGCACAGTTCCAGGCTGATCGGCTCTTCCCCGTTCTCGCAGTTTACCCGATTCATCGGCGAGGGTTCGATCTACCGGCCGGTCGGCGGCTCGGTGCTGGCGCTCCATGCGCGCGGGGGAATCGTCTTTGCGCCGAGGCTGGTGCTCAACGGCGGTGCCTCGAATTTCGTGCCGCCGGAGCAGCGGTTCTACGCCGGAGGACCTAACGATGTTCGGGGGTTTCGGCGGAACGAGTTGGGGCCCCTCGTTTACGTCGTCAACGAGGCGGATGTCACGGAAGGCCCGGGCGGAGTGGCCGAAGTGCAGGAGGAGGACGTCCGGATCGCGGCGACGGGCGGGAACACCTTGGTGGTCGCGAACGCGGAGTTCCGGGTGCCTTCGCCGGTGTTCAGCTCGCAGGTGCGCTTTGCGGCGTTCGTGGACGGGGGGGC
>JABFSM010000262.1 GCA_013140635.1 Gemmatimonadales bacterium | reverse complement strand
GGGACGCCGCATGACGCTGCCGATCTCCGAACGGGGCTATGCCCGGCCCGACGCGCTCGTCTCGACCGCTTGGGTGGCCGAGCACCTCGACGATCCGGCGGTTCGGCTCCTCGAATCGGACGAGGACCTGCTGCTCTACGATGTCGGCCACATCGCCGGGGCCGGCAAACTCGATTGGATCGACGATCTGAACGACCCGGTCCTTCGCGACTACGTCGGCCGTGAGGCGATGGAGCGCCTCCTTCGCGGCAAGGGCATCAATGCGGATACCCTCGTGGTGCTCTACGGCGACCGAAACAACTGGTGGGCCACCTACGCCTTCTGGGTGCTCCGCCTGTTCGGCGTCGAGCGGCTGGCGATCATGGACGGCGGCCGCCAGCGTTGGGCCGACGAGGGGCGGCCGCTGGTCGCCGCTCGGCCCGTTGTCGTTTCCGGCCACCTTACGGTTGGCGAACGGAAGGAAGCCCCGCTCCGCGTCTTTCGTGACGAGGTGCTGGCTCATGTCAAGGCGGGGCGGCGGCTGGTGGACGTGCGGAGCCCCGAGGAGTTCCGCGGCGAGCGCCTGCACATGCCCGACTACCCGAACGAGGGCGCCCTTCGGGGAGGCCACATCCCCGGGGCGAGGAACGTCCCCTGGGCGCGGGCCGTCGATCCGGAGACGCATTGTTTCAAGACCGCCGAGGAGCTCCGGGCCATTTACGAGCGGGAGCAAGGGCTCTCACCGAACGAAGAAGTGATCGTCTACTGCCGAATCGGGGAGCGCTCGTCGCATACCTGGTTCGCGCTGACCTACTTGCTCGGCTATCCGGCGGTCCGCAACTACGACGGATCGTGGACCGAATGGGGCAACACCGTGCGCGCCCCGATCGAACGCCCCTAACCCTGTTGCTCGGAGTCATATCGTTATGCTGTCCGCCCTGTTCGCTTCCCTGGTCGCCCTCGCGCCCGTTCCCGCGGCCGCCCCCGCCGATTCCGTCATGTGGCGGATCGATGCGAGCCATTCGGAAATCGGCTTCAAGATCCGCCATTTCATGAGCCGGGTGCGCGGGCGCTTCAACGAATGGAGCGGCACCCTCGTGGTCGATCCGGCGCGGCTCGACCAGGGGTCGGTGGACATCACCATCAAGACCGCCAGCATCAACACCGCCAACGAGCGGCGGGACAACGATCTCCGCTCCCAGAACTTCTTTCTGGCCGACAGCTTTCCGACCATCACCTTCAAGAGCAAGCGGGTGGTGGCGAACGGGACGAACATGAAGATCGTCGGCGATCTGACGATCAAGGGAGTCACCAAGGAGGTCATCCTCGAAGGTGAGATGACCGGCACGATCGGCCCCGCGGCACCGCGCCAGCGGATCGGCTTCAGCTTCACCACCGTTCTGAACCGCACCGACTACGGCATCGTCTGGAACCGGGCGGTCGAAGGGGGCGGCGTCATGCTCGGAGACGACGTGACCGTCGAAATCAGCATCGAGGCCATCCGCCAGTGATCAGCTACGAGGTGTACAAGGTCGCCCACCTGGCGGCGGTGCTGGTCCTCTTTTCCGTCCTGGGCGGCGTGCTCGTCCATGCGCTCAACGGCGGAACCCGCGCCGCCAACATGGCCCGGCGCGCGGTGGCCGCGCTCCACGGCCTGGCGATGGCCGTGGCGATCGTGGCGGGGTTCGGCCTGGTGGCGCGGCTCGACCTCATGAGCGGCGGCGTGCCGCCCTGGGTCTGGGCCAAGGTGACCATCTGGCTCATCGCCGGGCTCTTGCTCGCGTTGCCCTATCGGCGGCCGGCGTTGGCCCGTCCGATCCTGCTCGTCGGTCTCCCATTCTTGGCCGCCGCCGCCGCTTGGCTCGCGGTCTTCAAGCCCGGAAACTGAGTCACTCTCATGACGACGATGTCGATTCCCGTGGTGCAGGGCGGCGATCCGATCACCCAAGTGGACGGCCTGCTCAAAGTGCCCGACCGCCCGATCGTACCGTTCATCGAAGGCGACGGGACCGGCCCCGACATCTGGCGTGCCGCGCAGCGGGTGCTCGACGCGGCGGTGGAGAAGGCGTTCGGCGGGAAACGCCGGATCATCTGGCGTGAGGTGCTGGCCGGCGAAAAGGCCAAGGCCGCGGTGAACGATTGGCTTCCCCAGGAAACGCTCGACGTCATCCGCAAGTACCTCGTGGCCATCAAGGGTCCGCTGACCACGCCGGTAGGCGGCGGCATCCGCTCGCTCAACGTGGCGCTCCGCCAGCAACTCGACCTCTACGCCTGCCTCCGGCCGGTTCGCTGGTTCGAAGGGGTCCCCTCCCCGGTGAAGGATCCCGGCGCCGTCGATATGGTGATCTTCCGTGAAAACACCGAGGACATCTACGCCGGCATCGAGTATCAGGCCGGCACGCCCCAAGCGGCCAAGGTCGTGGCCTTTCTCCAGAACGAGATGGGCGTGACCTCGATCCGCTTTCCGAAGACGAGCGCTATCGGCATCAAACCGATGTCCGAGGAGGGGACGAAGCGGCTGGTGCGATCCGCCATCGACTACGCCCTGGCCCAGGGCCGGAAGAGCGTCACCCTGGTGCACAAAGGCAACATCATGAAGTTCACCGAGGGGGGCTTCCGCGACTGGGGGTACGAGGTGGCGCGCCAGGAGTATGGCGCGGAGGAGATCGATGGCGGGCCCTGGTGTAAGACTCCCGGCGGGCTGACGGTGAAGGACGTGATCGCCGACGCCTTCCTGCAGCAGATCCTGCTCCGGCCGCGGGAATACGATGTGATCGCCACGCCTAACTTGAATGGGGATTACATCTCCGATGCGCTCGCCGCGCAGGTGGGCGGCATCGGGATCGCGCCGGGCGCCAACATCAACTATTTGACCGGCCACGCGATCTTCGAGGCGACCCACGGCACGGCGCCCAAGTACGCCAACCAGGACAAGGTGAATCCCGGGTCGGTCATCCTCTCCGGCGAAATGATGTTGCGCTATCTCGGCTGGAACGCCGCCGCCGACCTGGTCGTTCTCGCGCTCGACCGGACCATCGCCCAGAAGCGGGTCACCTACGACTTCCATCGTCTCATGGAAGGAGCGACCCTCCTCCGCACCAGCGAGTTCGCGGAGGCGATGGTGGCGAACATGTAGCCATTCCAGGAGGCCGATGCACGCCGAGTCTTCGCCCTCCGTTATGAAATTGCCGCTGCCGCACGCCGATTTTCTTCGCGCGTTCGGCTCCGCACTGCTATTCTCCCGGAGTTATCCCATCGGTCATCCGGCGCTCGACCGCGCCGTCTCCCAGCTCGTGGCGAAGATGGAGCCGCTCTTCCGCGAACAGGAGGCGGCGGGGTTCGCCGTCGGGCCCGCCCAGCTCTTCGTCGGTGACGTGGCGACCGACCCCCGCCACCGGATCTTTCGGGATCTGGCGTCCAAGCTCTTTCGGCGCAACATCGGCGCGGTCCGGATTCGGCGCGGTATTCCCCGGGAGGACCTCGCCGCGCTGATCGTGGCGCTGGCGGGGGAGCCGGGCGAGGTCCTCCCG
>JABFSM010000083.1 GCA_013140635.1 Gemmatimonadales bacterium | reverse complement strand
TCTCCGCGCGGCACCCCGATTTGGTGGTCTTGGCCACGCATGGGTGGGGTCCCCTCGCCCGTTTGTGGGAAGAGGGCGTCTCCTCGCACCTGATTCGAGAGCTTTCGATACCGTTGCTGCTCGTTCCGCCGGCCGGCCGCAGCGCGATGGGCGACAACTGGACCTGCCGCAGGATTCTGGTTCCGCTCGACCTCTCGGGAAGCTCCCGTGAGATTCTCGGACCTGCTCAAACCTTGGCCCGGCTCACCCAGTCGCACCTTACCCTTGTCCATGTTGTCGAGCCCATGCCGGGCCATGGGGACCCCGACCTCTCCGCCTCCCCCGGGGAGCGATCCACCGTGGAGGCCGCGGAGCGCGCCAGAGTGCAGAAGCGGCTCGACCGAGAAGCCGATCGGCTTCGGGAGGCGGGCTTCTCCGTCGCGACTCGCGTCGAGTCAGGTGGCGGTGTGGCGGCGACGCTCTGCGATCTCCTTGAGAAGGGCTGTTACGACCTCATCGCCCTCACCACCCATGGGCGAGGTGGCGTCCGGGAGGAGCGGCTCGGAAGCGTGGCGGATCGGGTGATCCGATCGGCCTCCAAACCGGTCCTCGTGGTCCGGCCGGGTGCGAGAGGAGACGCTCACTGAACGGGAACGGCCGCCGATGACGGGCGGCGGCGCGCCGCGGCGGACTGCAGCGTAAAGCGGAGCGTCCCGCCGAGTCCGTCGATCCGCCGCCCGAGTTCCGGATCGCCGACCACCACCACTTCGGCGCCACGGCCGAGCGCGGCGTCGATCGCCCAATCCACGAGGTTAGGCACCGGCTCGGCAGATCCTTCGCCGCGGCACTCGGACTTCGCCAAGACCAGGCGACCCGACGCCGAGCACCGGAACCCCGCCCCCCGCTGGCCCGCCGGCACTAGGAGGACGCGGAGTTGGCCGTCCGCGAGCGCGCGAAGAGTCTCCCGCGCGCCGTTCACCCCATAACCGGTCCCGATGCCTTCCTCCATCGCCTGAACCAGGGTGAGTGCGCTCCGGTGCTCCAGTCCCGCCTGCAGCGTCCACACCGCAGAGTGGACCTGATCCTCCGTCGCGCAGGTGGGATTGAGCGGCGCCTCACCCACAAGCTTGTCGGCCAGCGGCCGGGGGAGGAATGCGCGCAGCCCCGCGGTATGCTCGGCGGGGCCGAGGAGGGCCACGCCTTGGTACGACGCGCGCGCGTCGATGCGGGTCACCTCGGCCGCTATCCGTTCGTAGAACCGGTGGGCCACTTCGTCGATCCGGTGATGATAGGGCCGTTCGCCCCGGCCTGGAGCATCCCCCCGGTCGTACCCGAATTTCCCGCCCCGGTGGGTAAGGGCAGGGAGCCCGGGCAATTCGCTCGCGTCGGTGGCCACCACGTCGAAGAACCGCGCATGCGCTCGGTCGGCGACGACGGCGATATAACGTCCGAGGGCTTCTCGGGCGCCGATCAACTCATGAAGCAGGGGCCGGCGATCGATGTCCACCCGCGTGCGGTGCACCCGCCCCAGCGGAATCACCTCGAAGAGATCCCTGGCGGCGCAAAGGAAGAGGGCGACCCCTGGGGCGTGCGGGAGCGCGTCGGGGCGCTCCACCCACTCGAGGAGGCGCGCCAAGTCGGCCTCGAGCTCGAGACGGACGGCGCGTGGGACGTGGAGCCCGGTGGTCTCCGCGCTCAAGTCGCGAACTCTCGACTTGATGTCGAGCAGGTATCGCCGGTCGCGCCGAGCCGGTTCGTCGAGCCGTAGGTAGCATGAGACGACGCTCGGGTCGCGGGTTACGACGGCGCGAAGCCGGTCGACCAAAGGGGCGAAACGGGAGCGGGTAACCATGGCGGCGGCACCTCGCGGTTCGGGGGTGATCACACGATGAAGGAGGGTACCTCCGGGGCCATTAACGGCGCGTGAACGAAGAGTGAATCGCACCGGACTCGCTCCGCATACAGCTCTTCATCGGCGAATCAGGCCTTCTTCAGCCGTCGGGCGTTCAATTGGAGCCTCCGAGCCGAGGAGTGACTATGCGCCACTCCATTCCGGGAAGACGGAACGAGCCCGCCGGCCAATGGCCGGCGGGCTCGAATCTTCCTGCTACGAGGAGGTTACTTCCAAGGAAACGTGTACGAGAGCCCCGCCCCGAAACCGGCGTCGAAGAGCACGCGGGCCGCGTTCGACGAGTTCCCCACCAGCCCCCGCGGCTGGCTCACATACAGCCGGCCTTCGCCGAAGATCGAAGCGCCCGAGCCGCCAAGCCGGTAGGAGACGCCGAGACCGGAGACGACGTGGCCCACGGTCTGCTTCGGATCATCTCCGGTGTGCTGGTTCAGCATGGTGAGCCCGCCGCCGATCAGTACATAGGGCCGGAACGACTTGGAGGTCAGGTCAATCTGCGCGATCGCGGACCCGTTCATCCGGGTCAGGTCGGCGCCGATACTCGTGCCGCTGAGCTGGATCTCTCCCTTGCCGTAGGCAACATCGGCCCGGAAGCTGAAGTGCTGGCCCAGTCGAAGCCCAACACCGCCGGAGAAGCCGGCCCCCATCTTGGTGTCGTACGCGCCCAACGGAGAAATATCCGAAACGATGTGAGTGCCGCCACCCGACACCTGGACTACGAGTTCCTTCGAGGTCTGAGCCATTGCCGATCCAGTTGCGACAATGGATAGGGCCAGACCGCCACACACACGACCGATGAAACGCATCTGAAACGACCTCCGATTCCCTGAGGTTTACCAGTGAAACAGCCTTGAAACGTTGGCGACACTGCTCCAACTAAGAGCGATTCTACGAATGAGCGGGATGAGTTGTTGAGAGGCTATTGCCTGGCGGGATCTTCTATCACAAGACAAAGGAAATTGATCGGATTCCGATCATGGCGAGTGGCCTTACCGTCCTCGCGCCGTCACTTTTTCGATTCCGGCAATCGTCCCATTTTCGATAATCACCGCTTCGTCAAAATTGTTGACGGTTGGGCAGACGTGGGTCGGGACAAGGAACAAGAGAGTCCCACGAGCGGGCAGCGGTACGCCAGTGGCCAGATCGACCGGGAGGTGCTCTTCGCTTGGGTGGCGGGGCGTGTAGTCCCGCTCGTGGCCCACCACCTCGCATGTCGGATCCCCTGCGTCGGCCGAGACGGTCTTGTGTCCGGCGTCGCAGGTGAACCTCGACGCCCCCGGAAGGCTCACCACGCTGCTCAGGACGAATGCCGCGTGCTGGTACCCAGCACCCGCCGGCAATTGCGTCAGGCTCTTCCGATCGTTGTACACCACCGTTCCGGGTGATACGCGGTGCAGGAACCCCGCGTCGCGAAAGCCTTGATAGTCCGCCGCATGCGGGAAGGCCGGGGTCCCCGCCGTCACGATCTCCGGCAGGTCGATTCCGGAATCCCGGATGGTCACCGCCATCTCCAGCAGATGTTCGTATCCTGCGTGGACTGGCGCACGCACCTCCGCGGCCGGGAAGCCCGAGGCGTGGCCATCGTAGAAATGCAGCCCCGCAAAACGAAGCGCCGTCTTCTCGATGGCCCGCACCAGCCCGAGCACCGACTCCGCCGTCGGCATGGCCATGCCGGTGCGGTCCATCCCGGAATTGAGATCGATGAAGAGCTGCACCCTTGACCCGCGCCATGGCGCCACCATCTCCGCGCTTTCGACGAGCGCCGACACCGCGACATCGGGGAATCGTTCCGCGATCGCTCGTGTCACCCCGACATGCGGTCCCACCGTCGGATAGGCCAGCAGCACATTCTCGAACCCGGCCTGGCACGCGGTCAGGAGCTCGAGGGTGGTGGCGCACTTGGCCTGCCGCACCCCCGCCTCCCGAATTCGCCGCATGGTCCAGAGGAGCTTCGAGGTCTTGAGGTGCGGGCGCCAGCGGTTGGCGTCGCCACCCAACAGCCGGAGGGTCGCGGCGATGTTACCGTCGACACGATCGGCCACGATCAGAAGGGCGGGGGTCGCCAGATGCGAAAGCGCCGCCACCGGGGCTGGAGTGTCCTTCGCCGTTAGGCTCACCCGGCCGGAGCCGTCTCGATGGCCGTGACCCAAGCGGTGAGAAACGCGTTGGCCTGGAAGCCGTCGAGGACCCGATGGTCGATCGTCAGCGTGACGTAGCACATCGGCCGCGCCTCGAAGCTCCCGGTAGAGGTCACCCGAACGCGTTGCTCCATCTTCCCGACGCCGAGAATGGCGGACTGGGGCTGATTGATGATGATCGGCGCGGCGAGGAGCGAGCCGCTCACGCCATGATTCGAAATGGTGAAGGTGCCCCCCTGGACATCTTTCGGTTCGAGCTTTCCGGCACGCGCCCGCGAGGTGAGGTCGGTCAGCCGCCGCGCCGTTTCGTGGAGATCGAGCTGCTCGGCGTTCGCAAGAACCGGCACGATGAGGCCCCCCCCATCGAGCGCGGTGGCAATCCCGATATTGCAGTGATCGAAGAGTTCGAGCGCGTCGGCATGCCAGCGGCTGTTGACCTCGGGAACCGCCTTGAGCGCCGCGACGGTGGCGCGGACAAAGTACGCGGTGTAGGTCATTTTCTCCGACTGCTGGGCGCGGTGGGCTGCCACGCCGCTCAAGTCGGCCTCGAACACCGCCGTGACATGCGGCGCCGTGGCCACGCTTCGCACCATGTGCTCGGCGATGCTCTTCCGCATGGCGGAGTGAGCAAGGCGGTGGCCGCCGGATGAGCCGGCCGCAAGGAAGGCCTCGACGTCCTGGACGGTAATGCGGCCGCCGCGCCCGCTTCCGGGAATCTGGGAGGGTTGGAGGCCATGTTCCTGAAGGAGGCGGCGGACGGCGGGGGAGATTGCTTCGGCGGCTTCGCCGCCTCGCAATGACCCCTCCGGCGGGCCGCCTCGCAAGGACGCTATGGCCGGGGTGTCATTGCGAGGGCGCAACGCGCCCGAAGCAATCTCCCCCGCACCCGCACCCGCACCGGCGCCGAGCCGCCCCAGCACCTCGCCTTGCTCCACCGCCTCCCCTTCCGCCTTCACGATCTCGACCAGCACGCCGTCGGCCGGCGCGGCGATCTCGACGGTCACTTTGTCCGTGATGATCTCCAGGAGCGGGTCGTCCTTGCGCACCGGCTCTCCGACCCCCTTGAACCACTTACCGACGGTATTGCTGGTGCCTTCGGATTGATCGTGGGGGAGAACGATGTCGGTCAGTTCGGCCATGAGGAGCCCGGGCTGGAGGAGCGCCGGGGGAGGTCCGGCGCCCTCCATTTTAACACCGCTTACCGCCCGGGCAGCGCCTCGATTCGGTAGACGTGAATCACATGCTCGCCGTCTGCGGTCTCCCCCTGGCCGAGCATCCGGTTGCCGCGAATCACCATTCCGGTGAGATGCTCGGCGAGTTTGACGGTGCCGAGGAACTTGCCGTCCCCCGCAAAGACATCGACGACCGGACTGGTGGAGCCGGCGTTGCTTACGAGGGCAAGGAGCCTCCCCGCCGCATCGAAGCCGATACCCTGAAAGCGCCAGCGGAAGGAGCTCCCATTCGAACCGGGCACCGCGGGACGCGGCGCCCGGCTTTCGGGGGTCGGCGCTCCGCCACCCGGTCCCCTGGCAAGGCGTGCTCTGAGCGCCGCCGCTTCCTCCTCGGTTCTGAGCCCAGCTCCGATTCCCGGCCGTGCCCAACTCCGGAGCACCTTCCCGCCAGACCCGAGTTCGCTCATTCGGTAGAAGGTGTCCGGCGCCGCGACGACGAGATTCCCGTTGGGGCCGAGGGCATGAACGCAAAGCCCGCAGCTCACCGCCTGCGCCATCTGGTCGGAGGTCGGGTCGGGAAAGGTCGCGAGCGGCGCCTTCAGGACCACCTGTTCGCCGACGGTCGCGGGGACCAGGCTCGCCGTGGCACCGGAGCCGGGCGTGAAGGTCATGACCCCGATGATCGGATCGGCGCCCCGCCAGAGCAGCTCGAACGGCATGCCGCTGCCGATCGTACCGGAGTTCCGGAACTTTCCGTCTGGATTCCAGATCGTCAGGCGGCGGGTTCGGAGGTCGGCGAGAGCGATTTCGCCGCCGGGGCCGATGCCGATACCCGCCGCGAGAAGGAACTCTCCCGGACCCTGGCCTTTGCGGCCGAGCGAGTCCCTGAACTTGCCGGCGGGAGTGAACCGGTAGATGACGCCATTCGCCTCATCGGCCATGACGATGGCGCCGTCGGGGCCCAACTCCATCCGGCCCAACCGGCCAAAGCTCACGCCGGAAGAGCCGTCTATGGTGAATTCGCGGACGAGACGAATCGGGGGCTGGGCCTGGGCCGCCGCTGCGGAGAGCAGGGCGGGGAGGATCAAATATGTGGGTCGCATACGGCTGGAGATACCGGGAGCAGGTGGAACGTTGGAAGGCGGCGCTTATTGCAGCCGAAGTCCTACGGTGAAGGTCCGGAGCCAGTTCCGCTCGCCGGCTAGCCGATGAAGTTCAGCGTGCCGCAAGCTGACGACCCAGCGGAACGGACGGCCGATGCGGCCTCCCAGCTCAACTTGGCCATGGTAGGCTGGCTTGTCATAGAACGACACACCGACCGCCGCGCCGCCAGTGAGGTAGCGCCCGATATCCCATCGTACATCCACGCCCAGGCCGAAGCCCGAGTAGTCGGGGAAGCGCTCACGGCACGATCCGTTCGGCGCAAATGCGCAATCAGCGTTGTCGCCGTCCGGCCGCATCATCCCACCGTACTCGACGATCCCCGAGGGGCGAAAGGTCCCTTTTGAACGAGGCCCCACGGCGAGCGAGACCCGCCCCCACGGAATGGAGCTGGTCTTGTACCAAGTCTCCCCATGGTGCCCCGGGTGCCAGACAGCACCAACCTGGCCGTCGAGCGAGACGGCCGGGTTCAGGGGCTTCTGGGCATCCGCGCGGGCACCGGCGAGTCCCAGTAGCGCGCCGATCAGCATGGTCTTTCGCATGTGGGAATCCTAACCACGCGCGCCATTTGGCGCTGGCCCCTGTGCCTAGCGCGGCGGTAGTTCCCGGATCTCGACCTAGAACTCGATCAGCTCGACCATCCGATCGGCGATCTCCTCCACCTGCGGAAGAATCGCGTTCATCAACGCCACATTGTACGGAGTGGGGACGTCGGGGATCGCCAGGCGCTGAATCGGGGCATCCAGCGAAAGAAACGCGTCTTCCGCCAGCGTGGCACTCACCTCGGCGCCGAAGCCGGCCGTGAGAGTGTCCTCATGCACGATCAGGCAGCGCCGAGTCTTCTTGACCGACGCAAGCACCGCCCCCTTGTCCCAGGGCGCAATGGTGCGGAGGTCGAGGATCTCCACCGCGTAGCCGCTCTGCTTGGCCGCTTCCTCGCAGCGCTCCACCATGGCGCCCCAGGTCACCACGGTGAGCTTGTCGCCGCTCGCGATAGTGCGCGCCTTTCCGAACGGAACGACGAAGGCATCTCCGGGGTAGGGGCGTCGAGCCCAGGTACCGTCGAGCAGGGCGCGGTGCTCGAAGAAGATGGTCGGGTTGTTGCTCCGCATAGCGGTGCGCAAGAGCCCGACCGCATCCTCGGCGTTCGAGGGAATGGCGACCTGCCATCCGGTGGCATGGGCCCACAGCACCTCGCCGCAGACGCTATGCCAGGGATCGCCGCACTTGGGCGCATAACCGCCCGGCATCCGCACCACGATCGGCGCCGCCCAGCGATTGTTGGTGCGCCAGCGCATGGTGCCGCAGTTGTTGAGCTGCTCGGTGGCGGGGTCGGCGTATTTCCGGAACTGGATCTCCGGCACCGGCAGCAGCCCCGCCAGCGCCATCCCCACCGCGCGCCCGATGATCCCCTCTTCCGAGAGCGAGGTGTCGAAGACGCGCTTGTCGCCGAAGGTGTCCTGGAGCCCCAAGGTGGCGGCGTGAACGCCCCCCTTCGGTCCGATGTCCTCGCCGAACAGGAGCACCCGGGGGTTGCTCCTGAGTTCCGACTCGAGCGCCTTCCGAATGGCGGTGAGCATGTTGATGCGGGCCCCTTCGGGCGATGCGGCCTCGCTCGATTCGGGGAACGTGATTCCCGCGGGCGCGAGGCCGCCGCGCTTCTGAAGCAGCGGGTGCCCGCCGGCGTCGCTCTCGGACATACGATACCGGGTAACCCCGCCGACGTCCGGCTCCGGGCGGGCGAGCGCCTCCGCCAGCCCCTGCTCGGCGTCCGCGCGCGCGCGTTCCACCACCTGGGCAACGCGCTTCTCGGCCCACGGCTCGGGGAGGCCGCGCAGATAGCGCGCCAGTTTGGGCAGTGGGTCGTCGGCCTGTTCCTTCACCAGCAACGCCGGATCCTTGTAGGCCTGGGTGTCCTGTCCGGAGTGCCCGGACAACCTCGGCACAGTTAGGCGCAGCAAGGACGGGCCCTTGCCGGCCCGCGTATGGGCAAACACCTCTCCGATCAGAGTCGCCGTCTCCTCCGGATTCGTCCCATCGCCGTCCCGGATGAAGAGATTCTTGAACGAGGCCAGGTTCGCCGCGATGTTGGCTCCCGGCGTCTGCAGCCGGCTCGGCACCGAGATCCCGAACCCGTTGTCCTCGATGTAGAAGACCATCGGCAGAGAGAGCGTCGTGGCCATGGTGAGCGCGGACCAGAATCCGTTCGTCGCCACCGACGCTTCGCCACCGAGCACGCAGGCGATTGCCCCCGCGTACGAGCTCTCGCCCAGGACGTCGCGATGATAGGTGATCGCCTGGGCCCATCCGGCGGAGGGGGTGTACTGCGAGCCGACATCCCCTGACATCGGCAGGACGACGGGGCCTGGATCGTTGGGCAAATTGCAGACGACGCCGATGTCCCGCCCGTCGCTGAAACCGCCCGACTTGCCCATCGGGCCGGCAAACGCATCGGCCACGCCCAAGCCTAACGACAATAGGAGTGGCCGAGAGCGGTAGTAGGCTCCCACGCCGTCGTGCGGATGGGTCAGGTGCTGGCCGAGGATCATCTGCGCCACGTCATGCCCGCGGGCGGAGAACTGGTAGAGGACCTTCTTTTCGGGCACGAGCCGCTGTTCTTCCGTGTCGTCGAGGAAGCGGGAAATGTGGGTCAGGTAGAGGACCCGCTCCCAGTCGATCATGCGACGGTCCGTCATGGCGAGGCGGTCATCGCGAGGGCGCAGAGCGCCCGCGGCGATCTCGGGATATTCCCGCGGGAGGTCGCCACGGGGCTTCGCCCCTCGCGACGACTGCGCCGCCTCGCAATGACTTTGTTGATGAATTCACGGGTGCTCCTGCTTGGTCTTGTAGACCGTCCCGCGGAAGATCCCCACGATCGCGTCGTGCTGATTGGTCACCTGGACCCGGTAGAAGGCCAGCCGGTTCGAGGCACTCTCTTCGTGGGCTTCGGCGGTGAGGCGGTCGCCGGGGTGCACCGGGGCGGGGTAGGTGACGCCGTTCTCGATGCTCATCGCAATCCGGCCCTGGGTGTTGGACGCGAACGCGAAGGCGCTGTCGGCCAGGGAAAAGACGATGCCGCCATGCGCCACGCCGAAACCGTTCACCATCTCGTCGCGCACCGTCATGCGGCAGATGCACGAGGCCGGCTTGACCACGAGCACCTCGATGCCGAGCCACCGGCTGAATTCGTCCTTCGCGAGCATCTGCTCGACGATCGCCTCGGCGCGCTTCTGGTCCTGGCTCATCGGAAGAGCGTCCCCCCGGAGATCGCCGCGCGCCGAAGCAGCGGGCTCGGCCTATAACGGTCTTCGCCGTACTCCGCCTGCAGCGCTTCGAGCCGCGCGAGCAGAGTGGCGGCGCCGATCTCGTCCCCCCAGCGGAGCAGCCCCTTCGGATAGTTCACCCCCTTGGTCATGGAGAGCTCGATGTCGGCGGGAGACGCGATGCGCCAGAAGAGGGCGTCGGCGGCCTCGTTGATCAGCATGGTGAGGACGCGATCGACAATGCTTCGCCCCAGCGCCTGGTCCTTTGCCGGAAGCGGAGAGATGGCGTCGGCGCCGTAGTCGTAGTGGCCCCGCCCCGTTTTTCGGCCGAGGAACCCGGCGTCGACCAGCCGCTGCTGGGTGACTGAGGGCTTGTAGCGCGGATCGTAATGCAGCGCTTCGAAGACCGACTTGGACACGGCGAGATTCACCTCGTTGCCGATCAGATCCATCAGCGCAAAGGGGCCCATGCGGAAGCCGCCTAACTCGGTCATCGCCCAGTCGATTGTGGCCCGGTCGGCGATCCCCTCTTCGTAGATCCGAAGCGACTCCCCGTAGAAGGGCCGGGCGATCCGGTTGACGATGAAGCCCGGCGTGTCGGTGGCGAGGACGGTCGTCTTTCCCCAGCTGTCGATGATGGCCCGGGCCCGCGACGCGACGGCGGTGGATGTCCGGAGCCCCGGAACGATCTCGACCAGCGGAAGGAGCGGCGGCGGATTGAAGAAGTGAATGCCGGCCACGCGCTCCGGATGCTTGCATGCTCCCGCGATGGCGGTGACGGAGAGGGACGAGGTGTTGGTGGCGAGGATGCACTCTTCGGAGACTTCGGCCTCGAGGCGGCGAAACGCCTCCTGCTTTGCCCGCAGCTCTTCGACGATCGCCTCGATGACGAGTCCGCAGTGCCGAAAGAGAGCGTATTCGCCGGCGGCGCCGGGGGCCCAGGTGATGCGCTCGGCAAGCTGCCCGGCGGCCTCGGCCGTAAGGCGGCCTTTCTCGACTTCCCGCGCGAGCACCGAATCGAGCTTCGTGCGCGCCTCTTCCAGCGCTTCGGCCCGCGCATCGGTCACGATGACGCCATGTCCCGCCGCGGCCGCCACCTGGGCAATGCCGCTCCCCATGGCGCCGGCGCCGAGGACGCCGACCGTCAGTTCACTTGCCGGCAAAGTTAGGCTTTCGTTTTGCGAGGAAGGCGCGCACCCCTTCGGCAAAGTCGGCGGTGCCGCTTGCCTCTTGCTGAACGGCCGCCTCCGATTCGAGTTGCTGCTCGAGGGTGTTCTTGAGCGAGTCGTGGACGAGCTTCTTGATGAGGCCGAGCGCTTTAGTCGGCATGGCGGCCAGCTGGCGGGCGATTCCAAAGCCCCCCTCTTCGAGGGTCCCCGCGGGCACGACCTTGTAGATGAGCCCGATCTCCTGCGCCTGCTGGGCGCCGATCTTCTGGCCCAGCATCATCATCGCGGTGGCCCGTGCTACGCCCACGAGTCGGGGGAGGAAGAAGGTGCCCCCGGAGTCGGGAACCAGGCCGATGTTGATGAACGCCTGGAGGAAAGAGGCCTCCGCGGAAGCGACCACGATGTCGCAGGCGAGCGCGATGTTGGCGCCGGCCCCGGCCGCCACGCCGTTGACGCCGCAGACCACCGGCTTCGGCAGCGCGCGAATGGCCTGAACGATTGGGTTGTAGGTTCGCCGAAGGTGGTCAGTGAAGTTGATGGTGTCTTGGCCATCACGCCCGACCGCTTCGGCCAGATCTTGGCCGGCGCAGAAAGCGCGGCCGGCGCCGGTCAGATATACGGCGCGCACCGCCTCGTCCTTGGACGCTTCGGCCAGCGCTTCCTGGAGGCGAAGCGCCATCGGGGTGTCGAAGCTGTTGAGGACCTCGGGGCGGTTGAGCGTGATCCGCGCCACGCCCCCCGCCGCGTCGTACAGAATACTCGTGGTCGCCATGCGGTGCCGGTCCGGGAGAAAGCGTACTAAATTAGCACCGCTCACCAGGTTAGACCAAAGCGACGGCGGATCGTTCTCATGGGCGACGCATTCCTCATCGATGGTGTCCGGACGCCGATCGGGGGCCTCGGCGGGTCGCTGTCGTCGGTTCGGGCCGACGATCTGGCGGCTCATGTCATCGCCGAGCTGCTGAAACGCCATCCGAACCTCGATCCGGCGCGGATCGAGGATGTGATCCTCGGGTGTGCCAATCAGGCCGGAGAGGACAACCGGAACGTCGCCCGCATGGCGCTCCTCCTGGCCGGGCTTCCCACCAGCGTGCCGGGCGAGACGGTGAACCGGCTCTGCGCCTCCGGCATGAGCGCGGTGGTGAGCGCCGCCCGCGCCGTTCGGCAGGGCGATGGCGACTTCTACGTGGCTGGGGGCGTCGAGCAGATGACGCGGGCCCCCTACGCCCTCTCCAAGGCGGCTACACCATTCGGGAGGACCCAGGAACTCTTCGATACGTCTCTCGGCTGGCGCTTCGTCAACCCCAAGATGAAGGAGAAGTACGGGGTCGACTCGATGGGGCAGACGGCGGAGAACGTGGCCGAAGAGCATGGCATCTCGAGGGCAGACCAGGATGCCTTTGCTGTATGGAGCCAGCAGAAGGCGGCGAAGGCGCGGGCGGAGGGGCGGTTTGAGCGGGAGATTGTGGCGGTGGAGATTGCTTCGGGCGCGACGCGCCCTCGCAATGACGCGAATCCGTCATTGCGAGGCGGCGAAGCCGCCGCCCATCCGTCATTGCGAGCCCCCAAAGGGGGCGAAGCAATCTCATTCAGCGAAGACGAATTCCTCCGCCCCGACACGACCCTGGAAGGCTTGGCCAAGCTCAAACCTGCCTTCCGCACCGACGGCAAGGGCTCGGTGACTGCGGGGAATTCGAGCGGGTTGAACGACGGGGCGTGCGCGTTGCTGGTGGCGTCGGAGAAGGGTGTGAAGGAGCTCGGACTCACGCCAAAGGCGCGCATCGTGGCGAGCGCGGTGGCCGGCGTCGACCCGCGGGTGATGGGGATTGGCCCGGTGCCGGCGACGCAGAAGGTGCTGGCTCGAGCTGGCCTGACGCTGGATCAGATGGATATCATCGAACTGAACGAGGCGTTCGCCGCGCAATCGCTGGCGGTAACCCGTAAATTAGGGCTCAAGGATGATGACCCGAGAGTGAACCCCCAAGGCGGGGCGATCGCGTTAGGGCACCCGCTGGGGATGAGCGGGGCCCGGCTGATCCTCACGGCGATGCGGCAGCTCGAGGCGTCGGGTGGGCGGTACGCGCTTTGTACCATGTGTATTGGGGTAGGGCAG
>JABFSM010000206.1 GCA_013140635.1 Gemmatimonadales bacterium | reverse complement strand
AGGCGACATTCGGGAGTGGCGGGTGCGCCTTGCCGACTTGGCGCCGACCCCACGAATCGCGGTGGCGGTCTTGAGTCCGATGGGGGGCGGGATGATCGTGTGGCCGGCGGCGGTCAAGGACCACTGCGCCGAGAGCGCTTTCGCGATGGGGTCGGCGCCCACCGCGGCGCAATTCAGCCTCACCCAGTGGGCAACGCTTCAGCTCGCGCCGTAGCGCGCAGGTTCAGCGGCGGCGGCGCCAGGTTTCGCGAAAGGAGACCGGCCAAGAAGTGGGGGAATCCGACGAGAGATTGTACCGTCCGAGCCATACGATTGAGTCGGGGGCCGCGAACGTCAGCGTGCTCCAGGTTCGCCGTTCGATACCATTCTCTACGTAGGGCGCGGTGCCCCGAATGTCCCACTCTCGCCCGGTGCTGTCGATGGCAAAAGTCGTCAACTGAAGGCCACCGACGTTGCTCCAGATCGAGAGCATCGTATAGCGGCCGCGCTCCGGATCCCAGGTGATGTAGAAGCGGTATTCACGCCCCAGCCCGCGTGCATTGGTGGCCATGGTGACGCACTCGATATAGCGATCGCCGAGGGCGTATGCACAGCGCCGCACGCCCCGTTCGATGGAAGGAGTCGGAGACTCGGGCCGGTAGATATCCTCGGTGTCCCAGGTGCCGATCAGCGGGGCAAGGCGCTTCACTTGCTCCTGAGCACCCTGAGCCGATGCTTGCATGGCGCCGACAATCGATGACATCAACAAGAAAGTGACAGCCCCGGCAGTCTTGGTCATGGTCATGGGATGAACCTCACGGTGGCGGGCGCCCTCGGCAAGACCATTCGCCCCCATGCACCGCCGCGGACCCGAGCTATTCAGCGGGCACCCGTGTCTTCGGGCACCACCAGATCTTGCAGGAAGAACGCAGCGAGTTCCGCCCTCCCCTGCAGTCCGGCTTTTCGATACACCTCGACCGCGTGTTGGCGCACGGTCCGTTCGGAGCGGTTGAGCCGGCCGGCGGCCTGCTTGTGACCCTCCCCCTGGAGGATGAGCAACGCTACCTCTCGCTCCGCACGGGTCAGGTGCCAAGCGTCGAACTGCCGGTCAATGGCCTGGGAAAACCCGGCCAACGCCTCCTCCGCGCTCTTCCGCCACCGATCCCGCTCGGCCTGCCGCTTCGCCAGTTCCTGGTGGGTAGCGACAAGTGAAGCGTGGGCCACCTCGAGTCTGGTAGCGGTGCGGCGCCATCCCCGAAACAGAACGATCGCGAAAGTGAGGCTCACAAGTACCATTGCCGCTTCGAACCCCACATGCCAGGAAAGCAGCGTTTTCGGTCGGTCGAGCACGAGGTCTATCGTCCCGCCCACCATGACAAGAAGTAGGAACCCCGCCAGCACCAGTGGCATCGGTCCGCTAAATGCCGGAGGGACCGGCGTTTCCCCGTCCTGAGTCACTTGTCGGATACCCCCATTCCAGGGAATTGCCGAAGTTGGCGCCGTGGCCGGCAATAGCGCCGGCCCAGACGAACCCTCTTTCGGAGCATACTATGTCGATTCTGCCTTCACCGCTGCATCCGCTGGTCGTTCACATGCCGATTGCGCTCACCGTGCTGACCCCACTCTTCGCGATCGGCGCGCTCTGGGCCATTCGCCGCGGCGCCAACTACCGAAGAGCGTGGGGAATGGCGGTCGGCAGCTTGGCTCTCCTCGTCACCAGCGGCTGGGTGGCCCTGCAAACTGGGGAGCGTGAGGAAGAGCGAGTGGAACAGGTGGTGGCCGAAACCCTGATCGAGGGACACGAAGAGGCGGCCGAAACGTTCCTGGTGGCCTCCGGGGTCGTTCTGCTGGTGGCGGCCGCCGGCGTAGTCCGCGGGCGCACCGGCGCGGTTGCGCGATGGGTTGCGACAATCGGCACGGTGGCCCTCGTGGCCGCGGGGTACAAGGTCGGGCACTCAGGCGGGGCCCTCGTCTACGGTGGCGGCGCCGGATCGGCATATGCCACCGGCGCCGCCGCGGCCATGGAGCAACCAGGCGATGACGATCATCGTTGACCGCGGACCATGGGAAAGAGCCGCTCCGGCGCGAACCGCAAGTCGGCGATCGCCGGAGCCGCCGCCGGGGTGACACCATCCTTATGCTCGGTGAGATCCACCTTGTACGTGGCCGAGCCGGTGCCGGTGCAAGTGCGCTTCACCGAATCGACGACCGCACCAGTGGCGTCCTTCGTGTACACCCAGTACGCCGAAAGGAATCGGTGGAGTGTGCTCTCACCGGCGCCGTCCTTGAGCTCCATGAGGGGAGCCGCCGGGTTCGCGGGGTCGGCGGTGAATCGAACCTCGGTAAAGGTGTATTCGAAGGATTCGTCCATCGCATACTCGAGCTGACCGATCTCGCAGCCCACGACGACAAACGCCGCGACCACGGCGGCAAGCGCCGCCTGACCGCGACGCCGGCCGCGGAAGAAGAGGGGTATTCCGCCAAGGGGGAGCAATAGCCAGAACCAGGAGATGCGCGCTCCGGAGGCAGCCGCCGCCGTCGCGGCGGTGCTCGTCCAATCGAAATCGAGCCCCGCGTCGACGCGCACGGTGGTTTCATTCACCAGCGTGAGCGAGCCATAGACGTTGAGTTTGTATTTTCGAAGGCTGTCGGCGTACGCCGGCGTGGATATCCAGTCGTAACTGACCAGCCCCACGCCGGGAACTTTGTTGAACGATCCGCCGGTGGCGAGCAGGTTGAACACCGACTTCGCATTGTCCTCGACGTTCAGCGTGACGGAATTGCCCGGCACGTCGCAGGCGAAGGCGATATGGTCGGCAAGGCCGCGGAAACCGGTGATCCGCCAATCGCCGTCGGGAATCGACAGGTCGATGGTATAGTCGAGCTGGGAGTGTCCGGTGTACGGCGCGTGCGGGTCGACCTGGGTAATCAGGAGCAGCGCGGTGTCCCGCGACTGGAGGAGGGCGCCGGGGAAGAACACGGTGTCGCCCGATCCGAGGAACTCGTACCCCGGTGCGCCGACCCCCTTCTTGAAGGCGAGGAGCCTTCCCTTCCCGATGCTGCTGGCGTCGAGGAAGACCGGCAAACGGTACTTGGGACCGAACCGGCTGGTGTCCCTGCGCAGGAAGTCGAACTCGGTGTAGAACGGATGGGTGTTCGGCGTTGTGGAGGAGGCCGTGCCCATCTTGACGTCGAATGGATAGGTGAACGGACTGCCCGCCGTATTCTCCGGAACCCGCCGATCGACGCTCCAGGGGTAGATGCCCACCTGGAGGTGCTGCTGCAAGAGGTTAGGCCACCAAATGGCCGGCGGCTCAGGCACATTCATCAAGAGCGCGGCGATCGGCGTCGCGCCGGTCCGGATGTCGGTCCAAATCTGGCGCACCTTGTCGGCCCCCCACCGGTCGACGATGTACTTGATCATCGGCGCCTTTCCATACCCGGAATTGGGCACCAGCCAGCGGTCGAGCCCCGAAAAGAGGCTGTCGCGCCAGCTCAGCGCGGTGGGGTTGGTGAAAATGGCGGGGGCGGCGGGATGGAGCCCGGCAA
>JABFSM010000142.1 GCA_013140635.1 Gemmatimonadales bacterium | reverse complement strand
GCAGGATCGGATGCTGGCGGCCCGCCGGGGTCGCCCGAACGGCGAGTTCCGTTGCCGGATCGCCCGCCGCCGCGGGGCTGACGCCGCCTAGCGAGCCCGGCAACACCTCCTCAAGCGGCGTGCCGGCAAAGCCTCCCTCGGCCAGCGCCCCGCGGCCCCCCTGCACGATGAGCCCGCCGCCGCGCCGCCCCACGAAATCGGCCAGCATGCGGAGCTGGTCGCCGGTAAAGAACGAGGCCTCGATACTCCCGAGCACCAGCGCGCGGTACCGGAAGAGATCCTCTCGACGGGTCGGGAAACCGGCGACGAGTTCCAGGCTGTCGCGGACGCCAAGCCGCAGGTACTTCTCCTTGGCGCTGCGGAGCAAACCCACGACTTGCAGCGCGCTATCGCCCGCCACCGCCCGGCGGAGCAGGGCAAACTCCTGCCGTGGTTCACCTTCGAGATAAAGCACCCGCTCCGGCCCCGGACGCACCTGAAGGATGGTCCGCGACTCGTTGTTCTCGGTGACGATCTCTCCCTCGACCGGGCGCACCTTGAAGGTGATCGGGTGTGCCCCCTCGGTCATCGGCGGCAGCCGGAGGCGCACCCGGGCCACATCGCCGCCTTTCGGCAGCGGAAAGGCCCGCTCGGCCACGACTCTCCCGTCGTCTTCGGCCACGACGGTGACCGATTGCCCGTCGAGCCCTCGTACCCGAAGCACCACCTCCGCCAGCACGCCGGCGCCTCCGAGTACACTGCCGGGGAGCGCCACCCGCTCGATCGCGAGGTCCTTCGCGAAACGTTCCGTCCCCACGCCGACGGTGTAGACCGGCACCCGGTGGGCGCCGAGCCCGAGAAGCGGTGCCGTAAGATCCTGTCCCGCGTTGTCCGCCCCATCGGTCACCAGGACGAGCCCCGCGAGCGGCACGCCGGCCAGTTCCTCGCGCGCTGTCTCCAGCGCCGTGGCGAGATCGGTGCGAGTTCCGCTGCCGGAAAGCCCTTCCGCGCCGGCGAGAGGTCCCGCATCCGCGGAGAATCGGAAGAAACGGAGGATGAAGCGCTCGCTGAGGCGCCGCGTGAGCGAGCCGGACGAATCGCCGAACGCCCGGCGCACCAGGTCGAGGCGCGACACCTTGTCCGCGTCCGCGAGGCGCATGCTGCGCGAATCGTCGAGGAGAATGCCGAGCACATTCCGTTGCGGTACCGCGCTCGAGAGCAGCAGGACGGGACGCAAAAGACAGAGCCCGAGAATCAGAAAGACCGCCCCCCGCAGCGCGCCGATCACCCCCCGATCGCGGGCCGAACGGGAGGTCCTGATTCCGCGCAGCGTCAGGGCCAGCAAGAGCAGGAGGAGGACGGAGAGCGCCACCACCACGGGAAGCGGAAACGCCGGCGCAAGCCCGAGTTCCCCCCGCCCAAAGAGACGCGGAGGGTACTTGAAGAGGAACGTGGCTATGGCGTCGAAGGTACGTTCCACGAAGGAAGTCCGAAGAAAGGCGGGCCAACTACACCGACGCGATCGGGTGCTCGGCGGTTTCCCCCTTGCCTGCCCCGTTCCTCATACTACGGCTACCCTAGCCGGGGCGCTGCAAAACCGGGCGGCCGGCCTGCCTGTCAGCGGACTCGGATCAGGTACTCCACCGCGAACGAGACCGTCCAGAACTTCGCCAGCTCCATCGGAGTGGTCGGCAACGCTCCCTCTTCGGCGGCATTGCGGAGGCTTCGATCGAATCGCGCGCTCACGGCGAACCCCCGCAACTCGACCCCAACCCCTCCGGAGAATCCGACATCGAAGTCCTGATAGACCGCCGGAAGTAGGTTCGGTCCGTTCCTGGACCCGGGGTTGCAGTCGGTTTGCCGAACGGCACCGCCCGCTTCAACTACTTCGCGCCGGCAGTAGATCCTGGCGGCGGCGTAGACGCCGAGCGAGAGAAAGGGCCGAACCGGGCGCTCGGTGCTGTACCCCTGCTGAAACCGGAGGCCGAGGGGAACCAGCGCGTAGATCAGGTTCTGCGCGTCTGACTGGGGGCCGACCAGGAGCGGATCTTCGGTGGAGGGGGCGCGGGACCCGGTAAACCGGCGCTGAGAAATGAGAAACTCCGACTGAAACGAAATCTGAGGGGAGCGTGGTAAGCGGAGGCTCAGCCCCGCCATGAATCCAGGGAGCGACTGCGTCTTGTGCAGCCGTGGACCGGTCGCTCCGGTGTACGTGGCGCCGGCCACCACCGCCAACTCTTGGCGCTGGGCCAACGCGTTGCCGGTGCCCAGCATCACGAGAAGGCAAACCAGGGCAAAGGGGGCGGCGGGGCGCATCGGAGCTCCTCGGTGCAGAGGCCGGTAACCGAGTAGAGAAGATAGCCGAATGTTCATGCGGGCTTGCGGCTGCGCCGACGCGGGGGCTTTACGGCCGCCACGCCCAGATAACGCAGGGCGGCGCAAGTGATTTCCCGGATCAACTGGGCGTCGGTCGGGACGATCTCGTACGACCTCCAGTTTGCGCCAAGCAGCGCTTCCCGGGCCGAAGCCGAGGCAAAGAACAGGGCGAATTCCACAGCCTGGTCGGGGTCGGGATGGTCGATTTCCGGGCGCCGCGAGAGGCATGCGCGGCGAAAGCGGCCGTGCACGTCCTTGTTGAACGCGAGCACAATCTCGGCGAATTCGCGCGCCGCATCGCCCGTGGCCGCGCGACTCAATTGCAGCAGCATGAGGCGATGGGCACGGAAGGCGCTCACCATCTGGCCGACGTAAGCCTCGAAGACGTCGGAGATCCCCCCCTTCCTCGCGTCGACGGCGTCCAGTGATTCGTTGACCCCGGTGCGCCACTCCGCGGTGATCCGGTCGAGGACGGGAAGAATGAGCGCTTCCTTGCTGCGAAACCGCGCGTAGAAACCACCCACAGAAATCTTGGCCTTGCCGGCGATATCGGACACGCCGATCTCGTCGAAGGGGCGGGATGCGGTCAGGGCGATGAAGGCCCGGACAATGGCATCCTGTGTCACCTGGCTGCGCTGTTGTTGTGGTGCCGGCACCAGCCGGGCGCCGAGTCGGGTCGCCATTTGCATCCTCCGCGCTGGAATGTCGCCCCACGCGCGGCGCGGGACTAGAGCCTGGCCGGCGGGACGCGCGCCGGACCGGGCCGCCACTGAAACCGAATCAGATTCGTATTCGTATAGAGTCGCGTCGGGGACCTCGCGCCCCTGCCCGACCTCCGGGCGCGCGCGGATCCTCCCATTCTCGGAGTCTCCATGCACGTGCTTCGCCTGCTGCTCGCGGTCTCCGGCGCCGGTCTCGTGGCCGCCGCCCCCACCCTCACGGGCACCTGGAAAGCCTCCCTCGCGCTCGCCGGCAAATCCACCTACATCGGGACCGTGGAATTTGCGGCGCCGCGGGACACGCTCATCAGCGGGCAGCTCGCGCTCTCCTCTCCGGTCTCGGTGGTCGCCCCGCTCAGAGGGGTGGTTCGGGGCGACTCGGTTCGCCTCACGGGGGACTATCAGGCCGGGAACGGGTGCACGGGATCGCTCAGCGGCACACTGCACGTGGCCGATTCGGCGGGTGTTGTGCTTGCCAAGGG
>JABFSM010000059.1 GCA_013140635.1 Gemmatimonadales bacterium | reverse complement strand
AGGATGGTGAACGAGCAGGAGGCCCTTCCGCTGGACGAGGCGCTGGGGGTCGAAAGCCGGCGCTTCGGCGAATGCGCCGGCACCGCCGATTTCCGGGAGGGGACGGCGGCGTTTTTGGGGAAGCGGGCCGCGGCGTTTCGGGGGGCGTAACCCGGTCATTGCGAGGTCCGCAGGCAGCGGTCATTGCGAGGACCGCAGGCGGCGGTCATTGCGAGGGGGCGAAGCCCCCGAAGCAATCTCGGGAGATTGCTTCGCTTCGCTCGCAATGACGGTGGCCCGCGCCCCCTCGCAATGACCGCTTGAGGGTGGGATTCCAAGCCCGCCCCGCTTATTTTTTAGCGATGCGGGCGGAGCGAATCGTAGCTCGGGGCTTTCGAAATCTTCGCGACCTGGACCTCGAGCTTCCTCCCTCGGGCGCGGTCTTTCTGGGGCCCAACGGCCACGGCAAGACCAACTTGCTCGAGCTGCTCTACTACCCGGTTCTTTACCGATCATTGCGAGGCGCGCGAGACGTCGACGTCACCTGCCATGGGGAAGCCGGGTTCGAACTGGCGCTGACCCTCAGAGCGGAGCGCACGCCGCGCGAGCTGGCGGCCGGATTCCGGTGCGCCGGCAAACGGAAGCGGCTCACCCAGGATGGCGTAGAACCGGAACGTCTGAGCGACGCGATCGGCCATTGGCTCGCGGTGGCCTTCCTTCCGACCGATCTCCATTTGGTCCAGGGGCCCGCGTCGGAGCGGCGGCAGTACCTCGATCGGGTGCTCTCTCTTGCCGACCGCGCCTACCTCCGCGCCCTTTCGGCCTATCGGCGGGCACTCGCGCAGCGGAACTCGGCGCTCCGCCAGCGCCGGCCCGACTTGGCCGGCGCCTGGAATCCGATGCTCGCCCGATTCGGGGCGGAGTTGGTGCGGCGGCGGATGGGCTGGATTGCGGACCACGCCGAGAGCTTCACCGCCACTTGCGTGGCGCTCGGCGAACTGGCCGAAGTCACCTTGCGGTACCGGGGAGATGGCGCCCTGGCCGATGAAGCGGCATGGCCCGAGGCCTTCGCGCGGGCCGCGAATCGGGACGAAGCGCTGGGCGCCACCGGCACCGGGCCTCATCGCGACGACGTCGACATTCGCCTGGGGGGGCGCCCACTCCGCGAGGTCGGCTCGACCGGCCAGCACCGGACCGCGGCGGTGGCGCTTCGGCTCTGCGAGCGGGAAACCCTCGCCGCCGCGTCGGGCACCGAGCCCGCCTTGCTGCTCGACGATGTCTTTGCGGAGCTGGACGCCGGCCGCCAGGAGCGACTGGCCGCCGCTCTCCAGCAGGGGGCGGCCCATCAGACGTTCATCACCGCCCCGAGGGAGGATGAGCTGCCGGTGGATTTCCACCTCGAGACCCTCCAGGTCGAGAACGGGCGAGTCGGCGACGCACGGCACCCGCAGGCAGTATGAAGGGACGCGTTCGAGGGCGCTCGAAGCCGCTTCCGCTCGGTCAACTGCTCGACGAGTGGCTCAACAAGTCGGGGCTGGCCAAACGGCTCGACGTCTCGCAAGTGGTGGACCGCTGGGCCGACGTCGTCGGGCCGCAGGTCGCGGCGGTCACCCGGGCGGAGGCGGTCAACTCGGAGGGAACGCTCTGGGTGCGGGTGGCCACGAGCGCCTGGGCCAACGAACTCTCCCTGATGGCCCCCCGCATTCTGGCGCGGCTCAATCAGGACCGGCGCGGCACGATCAAGGAAATCCGCTGGCTGACCGGGCTCTGATCCGGCGACCGGCTTACCGAGAGGGTACTCAGGATGGCGAGCGGCAAGGAACCTAACGGCACCCACAATCAGGACTACGGCGCCGACGCGATCCAGGTCCTCAAGGGCCTGGAGGCGGTGCGGAAGCGGCCCGGCATGTACATCGGGTCGACCTCCGAGAACGGATTGCACCACTTGGTGTACGAGGTGGTGGACAACTCCATCGACGAGGCGCTGGCCGGCCACTGCGACGCGGTGGACGTCACCATCCACGAGAACAACGCCATTACCGTGGTGGACAACGGCCGCGGCATCCCGGTCGAGATCCACAAGACCGAAAAGATACCGGCGCTGGAGGTGGCACTCACCGTGCTCCACGCCGGCGGCAAGTTCGACAAGGATACGTACAAGGTGTCCGGCGGACTCCACGGCGTCGGCGTGTCGGTGGTGAACGCCCTCTCGGAAAAGCTCGACGTCTTCGTCGACCGCGACGGCAAGCGCCACCACATGGGCTTCGTTCGCGGGCAAACGGTCAAGAAGCTCGAGGTCGTCGGCAAGGCAAAGGGCACCGGCACGACGGTCACTTTCAAGCCCGATCCGGAAATCTTCACCACCCTCGAGTACCACTACCAGACCCTCGCCGACCGGCTCCGCCAGCTCGCCTTTCTCAACCGCGGCATCACGATCACCCTCACCGACGAGCGCGCCACCCCGAAGAAGGAGGAGAAGTTCTTCGCGAAAGGGGGCCTCATCGAGTTCGTGCAGTGGCTCAACCGCAACAAGAAGGCGCTCCACCCGAAGCCGGTGGCGTTCACCGCCACCAAAGACGACGTCGAGGTGGATGTGGCCCTGCAGTACGAAGACGGCTATAACGAGAACACCTTCACCTTCGTCAACAACATCAATACCCACGAGGGGGGCACTCACCTCACGGGGTTCAAGTCGGCGCTCACCCGCACGATCAACGAGATCGCCAAGAAGGGGAACTACCTCAAGAAGGAAGACTTCTCCCTCACCGGCGAAGATATCCGGGAAGGCCTAACTGCGCTGCTCCACGTCAAGGTCAAAGAGCCGCAGTTCGAGGGGCAGACCAAGACGAAACTCGGCAACTCCGAAGTCGAGGGCATCGTCAAGCAGGTGGTGAACGAGCACCTCGGAAGCTACCTCGAAGAACACCCGGGCGTGGCCCGGGCGGTCATCGAGAAGGCGGTGAGCGCGGCGCGGGCGCGGGAAGCGGCCCGGAAGGCGCGAGACTTGGTGCGCAAGAAGTCGGGCCTCGAAAGCGGCGTCCTGCCCGGCAAACTGGCGGACTGCTCTCTCGACGATCCGGCGCTGTGCGAGATCTACCTCGTCGAGGGCGACTCCGCCGGCGGCAGCGCCAAGATGGGCCGGAACCGCTCCTTCCAGGCGATCCTCCCGCTCCGGGGCAAGATCCTCAACGTCGAACGGGCGCGCCTCGACAAGATCTTGTCCAACGAAGAAATCCGCGCGATGGTCACCGCCATCGGCACCGGCGTGCGCGACGACTTCTCGCTGGAAGATTCGCGCTACCACAAGATCATCCTGATGACCGACGCCGACGTCGACGGCGCGCACATCCGGACCCTCCTCCTCACCTTCTTCTTTCGGCAAATGCCCGAGCTCATCGAAGCGGGCTACATCTTCATCGCGCAGCCCCCCCTCTACCGCGTGGCCCGCGGCAAGGAGGAGTACTACGCGTATAACGAGCAGGAGCGGGAGGAATACGCCAAGCGCCTGGGGGGCGACACCAAGGCCAACATCAACATCCAGCGCTACAAGGGGCTCGGCGAAATGAACCCCGACCAGCTCTGGAAGACGACGATGGACCCGGAAAAACGGACGATCCTGCGCGTCACGCTCGAGGACGCCGTCGAGGCATCGAAACTCTTCGAGGAATTGATGGGCGACGAAGTCGAGCCGCGGCGCCTCTTCATCGAGCAGAATGCGCGGTACGTGAGCAACCTGGACGTGTAGAGATCGCTTCGCTGCGCTCGCGATGACGGCCGGCGTCCTCGCGATGACGGCCGGCGTTCTCGCGATGACGGTTGGCGTCCTCGCGATGACGGTTGGCGTCATTGCGAGGCAGCGAAGCTGCCGAAGCAATCTCCTGCGTTTATTTGATCCGAATTCGTTCGTACCAGTCGCGAGGTGAAACGGTTATTAGTCAGGAGGGCATCCACGCGAGATTGAGCGGGTGCCACCCACTTGCGTTTCCCCTCACGCCGAGCCGATACTATGGGCATGCCTGCTTCACGCTATTACACCGCCGACATGGTACGCGCCCTTCCCGACGACGGGAATCGCTACGAGACGATCCACGGGGAGTTGTTCGTGACCCCGTCGCCGCGGATCTTGCACCAAGTAGTCGCCCAGCGCCTCGCGCTTGCCCTCGAGAATTACCTGTCGCGCGAGCCAATCGGCACTCTCTTCTTCACGGCGGCGGATATCTCCTGGAACTCGGTCACCCTCGTCCAGCCCGATCTCTTTGTGGCCGCCACCGACGAAGTCAGGACGATGGAGTGGGAAAAGGTCAAGACCCTTTTCCTTACCGTCGAGGTATTGAGCCCCTCATCGGCCCGCGCCGATCGCTTCGTAAAGCGCCGGCTCTACCAAGAGCAGAAGATCCCGCTCTATTGGATCGTGGATTGTGATGCGCGCGCGGTCGAAGTCTGGACGCCGGATGCCCTCTTTCCGGTCGTGGAGGAAGATCGAATCGTCTGGCGGCCGGACGGCGCGGAGGCGCCGTGCATCATCGAGTTGGCGGAGGTTTTTGCGCCGGTGTAGGACCCAGTCATTGCGAGGCTCCGAAGGAGCCGAAGCAATCTTCGCGATGACTAGACGAGTCTCTCCACCCCCGCCCCGCTCACCCGGTGAGACACGAGCGGCCTCGGGCTCGCCGCCTCCCCGATCACGATCGCCTCGTCGAGCGATGCGCGCGCCAAGAGGGCGGCGGCGCTGGTCCGGGCATGAATCACCGCCAGCACGTCCCCCGCCTTGACGCGGTCGCCAGGCTTGGCGGGCACCATGAGCCCGACCGCCGGGTCGACCTGATCGTCGGTGCGCGACCGGCCGCCACCTAACGCAATGATCGCGTGGCCGATCGGCCGCGGCCGGACCTCCGCCACCACGCCGTCCCGCCGGGCGGCGTACGTCTCCATCACCGGCGCCTCCGGGAGGCGGGTGTAGTCCTCCACCGCCGCCGCGTCGCCTCCCTGCGCCGCGGTCATCCGCGCGAACATTTCGAGCGCCCGCCCCGAGCGCACCGTCTCCTCCAACCGAGCGCGCGCCGCGGCCCGGTCGCCGTCGACTCCGGCGACGATCAGCATTTCCACGGCCAACGCGTAGGTCACCTCCATCAGGTCGGCCGGGCCACGCCCCTTGAGCCCCTCGAGCGATTCGATCACCTCGAGGGCATTGCCGCAGGCCACGCCGAGAGGACGGTCCATCGCGGTGAGGAGGGCGACGGTCCGGCACCCGTGCATTTCGCCGATGCCGATCATCGTCCGGGCCAGGACGAGGGACTGCTCCGGATCGGTAATGAACGCGCCGCTTCCGGTCTTGATGTCGAGGACCAGGCCGGTAAGCCCCTCGGCGAGTTTCTTGGACATGATGCTCGCGGAGATGAGCGGAATCGACTCCACCGTCCCGGTCACGTCCCGAAGGGCGTAGAGCTTCTTGTCGGCGGGGCAGATCTCCGGCGTCTGGCCGAGCATGACGAGGCCGAACTCCTTCACCTGCGCGATGGCCTGCGTGAGCGAGAGCCGGGTGTTGAAGCCGGGGATCGCCTCCAGCTTGTCGAGCGTCCCTCCGGTATGCCCGAGCCCTCGGCCGGAGATCATCGGCACCGCGACGCCGCAACAGGCAACCATCGGGGCCAGGAGGAGCGAGGTCTTGTCCCCCACCCCGCCGATCGAATGTTTGTCGACCCGCGGCGTCGACCATCCGGAAAAATCGAGCGACGCCCCGGAGCGGAGCATTGCCTCGGTGAGCGCGGCGAGTTCTTCGGCGGCAAGCCCCCGCCAGACGATGGCCATGGCCAGCGCGCTCATCTGATAATCGGGAAGCTGGTCCGCCGTATACGCCTCGATGACGGCGCGCCATTCGGCGGGGGTCAAGACCCCGCCATCACGCTTCCGCTCGATTAGTCTTGGAACATGCATCACAGGTGCTCCCAGCTCGGTCGGGTGACATGATAACATACGCTTTCACTCTGCTTGCCGCGCTGCAGGCGCCGGGGCGTGACTCGCTCCTCGCCGAGGGAATCCGCCTGGCCGGACCGGAGCCGGCGGCGGCCCTAATACGCTTCGAGCGGATCCTCGCCGCCGATTCGAACGACGCCACCGCGCTCTGGCGGGCCGCCGTGGCGCATGGTGACATCTCCCTTCCGCTCACCGCCAAGAAAGATCGGCCCCGTCGAGATTCGCTGCTCGGCCGCGGCATCCTCCTCGCTCGCCGAGCTAAAGCCCTCGCGCCGAACGATCCCCAGACGCACTTTGCCCTCGGAGTCCTCCTCGGCAATAGCGCTCTCACCAAGGGAGTGCGGGACCGGGTGAAATTGGCGGTGGAGATACGCGATCTCGCGCGCGCCGCCCTCGCCGCCGACTCCACCCACGATGGAGCCCACCACTTACTGGGCCGGTGGCACTACGAAATTCGGAAGCTCTCCGGCTTCGAGCGGTTCGTGGCCAGGAGCTTCCTGGGGGGAGGGGTCTTCGGAGAGGCGCGATGGGAGGAAGCGGAGAGGCACCTGGCGCGGGCGGTCGAACTCGATTCAACGAGGATCTACCACCGCCTCGACCTTGCCAGAGTCCAGATTGCCCGGAAGGAGGCTCCGGCGGCACTCGCGCAACTCAGAAGGATCCAAGGATTGCCGAACCGCGTGGCCGCGGACACGACATACCGGCGGGAGGCGGGGGAGTTGCTGGGCAGGATCACCTCATCCGCCGCCGGATCTCCTTCCGTGCGCGCCGCTGGAGATCGCCAAACTCGTCCTCGGCGTACTCCCGGGCGTCTTCCAGCCCCCGGCGTAGCCGTTTCCGGGTGACTTGCCCAGGCGCCGGCGCGAACAGCAGAGCCACTGCCGCGCCGAGAAGGGCGCCAACCGCCAGCCCGGCCGCAAAAGTGCCTCCGCGGCTACTCGGTTCGGCGGCTTCCACTTCCTCTTCCGCCTCGGCGGAAACTTCCTCTTCAGCGCGACTCATACACCGCTCCAGAACCGGGGAATGACTCCCGGAACGTAGTCCGTCCGCTCCCGCCGTTCAACATGCCGCGAGTCGCTTGACCCACCCGAGCACCGGGACGAACTTCCATCTTGCCGTAAATTCTCCCCGCCTACCATGGTCCCGATGACTGCCTCGGCCACCGATCAGATTGCCCGCCTCCAAGGGCGCGTCGATGCCCTCGAACGCGAGCGCAAGCAGCTCGTGGCCCTCGTCGATCTCCTCCGGGAAATCAGCGGGTCGCTCCATTACGTGGACATCGTGCAGACGGTGGCGCGACGGCTCGGCAACGCCTTCGGCCTCGATCGGTGCTCGGTGTTCCTGGCGGAACGGGGCGGCGGCGCGGTGCATCTGGTGGCGAGCTATGAAGATCCCGCCATCCGAAATCATGTGGTCGACCTGAGCCGCTACCCGGAGCTCCGCCGCGCCCTCGAAACGGGAACGGTTGTGAAGATTCCCGACGCGATGAAGGACCCCTCCCTTGCCGGCGTCTTTGCCGTGTTGAGCAGCCGCAAGGTGCAGTCGATCACCGTCGTGCCGATCACCTGGCGCGACGCCGCCATCGGCGCCGTCTTCCTGCGCACCTTCCAAGGCGGCGCGGAGCTCACCGAACAGGAAATCGAGTTCTGCCGGATCACCGCCGAGCTCACGTCGCGCGCCCTCCGGCAGGCGCATCACTTCGAGCGGCTTCGCGCCTCGAAAGGGGGCGGCGCCGCGGCCATTGCCGCCGAACGGGAGCGCGCGGCCATGCTTGGCTTCCTGCGCCGGTTCCTGCTGGCCTTCGGCGACCGGGACGGCGCTTGGGATGAGGGCCTCCTGGCCCAGGCAAGCACCGGCGAGCTGGACCGGCTGGTCGATGTCGCCCTTACGGTGCTCTCGCACGAGGCTCACACCAAGTGAGCAACCCGGCCCGGCGCGCGGGAGAACTTCGCAAGCAGATCGACCGCGCCAACCACGCCTATTACATCGCCGACGATCCGGAGATTTCCGACGCCGAGTACGACCGCCTCTTCCGGGAGCTGCAGGCCATCGAAGCGGAGCATCCGGAGCTCGCCCTCTTCGACAGCCCGACCCGCCGCCTCGGCGCCGAACCGGCCACCTCGCTCGTCAAGCACACCCACCGCCGGCCGATGCTTTCGCTCGCCAACGCCTTCGGCGAGGAAGAGCTGACCGCCTGGGAGGAACGCAACGCGCGCCTCAACGAGGATGTGCGCAAGGGAGGCTATACCACCGAGATCAAGATCGACGGCGCCGCGGTGAGCCTTACCTACGAAGAGGGCCGGCTTACCGTCGGGGCCACCCGGGGCAACGGCACCGTCGGCGAAGCGATCACCACCAACCTACAGACCGTTTCGGATATTCCGCTCGTTCTCAGAGGGGCGAAGTTCCCGGCCCTCATGGAGATCCGCGGCGAGGTCTATCTCCCCTACAAGAACTTCGAGAAACTGAACCAGGAGCGTATCGCCGCCGGCGACCCGCCGCTTGCCAACCCGCGCAACGCGGCCGCCGGGGGGCTCCGCCAGCTCGATTCGGCAGATGTGCGAAAGCGCCGGCTCCGGATGTTCGCCTTTCAGGCCGAGGTCATCGAGGGGAAACTCCCCTTTGCCACCCAGCACGAAATGCTGAGCCATCTGGAGGCGTGGGGATTCCAGATCGAGCCACACCACGAGGTGCATGCGGATCTTGCGGCGGTTCAGAAGCGAATGCCTCACTACGAAGAGCTCCTCGAAAAGCTTCCCTTTCAGGCCGACGGCGTGGTGGTAAAGGTCAATCGGCGCGATCTACAGGAAGATCTCGGCGTGGTCGGCGGCCGCGAGCCCCGTTGGGCGGTGGCGCGGAAGTTCGCCCCCGAGGTCGGGGTAACTCGGCTCCTCGAGATCAACATCAACGTCGGCCGGACCGGCGCCCTCAACCCCTGGGCGGTCCTCGAACCGGTCGAGCTCGGCGGAGTCACCGTCTCCAGCGCCACGCTGCACAACGGCGATCTGATCGCCCAGAAGGACATCCGGATCGGCGACTGGGTCGAGGTGGTGCGCGCCGGCGAGGTGATCCCCCAGGTCATCGGGCCCCTCCCGGCCAAACGCACCGGCTCGGAGCGGGTGTTCGCAATGCCCGAGAAGTGCCCCGCCTGCGGCACCCCGGCCGAACGCCCCGACGACGAGGTCATGACCTACTGCCCAAACGCCGCCTGCCCGGGACGGATCTTCGAGGGGATCGTGCATTTCGCTTCCCGCGACGCGATGGATATTCGCGGCCTCGGCCCGGAGCGGGTGCGGCAGCTCCTCGATGCGGGGCTGATTGGCGACGTGAGCGACCTCTACCACCTGACCGTCGACCAGCTCGTCAAGCTGGACCGGTTTGCGGAACAGTCCGCCGAACAACTCGTGCAAGCTATTGCAGCCTCCAAGGCGAAGCCCCTGTCCAGCCTTGTCTTTGCCATCGGCATTCGGCATGTGGGCAAGAACGTCGCGGTCCTTCTGGCTCGCCGTTTCGGCACCATGGACGCCCTTGAGTCGGCGTCGGAGGAGGAGATAACCGAGGTGCCTGGAGTGGGCCCGACGATCGCGCAAGCGGTGGCAAGCTTCTTCCATACTCTATCGAATGACCGTCTCATCGAAAGGCTCACCAATGCTCGGCTCACCATGTCGGAGCCCCGGGCCATTCAGGGAGACGGCCCTCTCGCCGGGAAGTCCTACGTTCTGACCGGCATCCTCCCCACGCTATCGCGCGCGGAGGCAGGGGCGCTGATCGAAGGCGCCGGCGGGAGGGTGACGGGAAGTGTCAGCAAGAAGACCGACGCCGTTGTGGCGGGCGAAGAGGCGGGCAGCAAGCTCGAGAAGGCCCAAGCACTCGGCGTTGAAGTGATCGATGAAGCGGAATTGTTGCGGCGCGTCAGGCGCCAGGAATGACCGAACTCGAATTGGAGGCGGCAAAGGCAATGACGGCCACTATTCAGGGCACCGCGGGTGTGCTCGTCGGAAAACGGGCGCTGCATCAGATACGCGGGATCCTCGAGCGCGAAACCGGCGCCCAGGCGCCGCTCCTCCTCCGCGAGATCGGCTTTGCCACCGGGCAAGCGCTCTTCGAAGGCTTCGAGGCATTCGTGGCGGAGCGATATCATGTCGCGAGTCCGCGCTCTCTCGATTCTTCCTATTTGGCCGAGGCCTTGTCCGCGTTCTTGGGGGAATCGGGCTGGGGATCGGTCGAGATGACCCAGCTCACTCCGTCCGTGCTGGCGCTCGACATGCGCGATTGGGCCGAAGCCGAGCCGCATGGCGCCGAGTACCCCTCCTGCCACTTCTCCTCGGGCATGCTCGCCGATTTCTTCACCCGGCTGGGCGGTACCCAGGCCGCCGTCATGGAAGTCGAGTGCGCCAGCCGGGGCGAATCGAAGTGCCGCTTCCTGGTCGGCTCCCCGGACATGCTCACCTACACCTATGAGCGGATGACCGCCGGCATGACCTACGCGCAGGCTCTGGCCGGCTGACCTGTTCGGCGTGTCCTGAGGACGCGTGTCACTCTGACGACGATATCTTTCATCCCTGTGTAATAAAAGGAGTTACGCGCTGGATCGGGGCTTGCAATCGCTGGCTGCCGAATGCACTCCCCACTGGTTCCCATCACGACTGGGGCTGACTCGGCTCGAACGAACGAGGTCGGCCCTTTCCGCGTCACCTACGCCCGCTTTCCGGCGGGCGGGGTCATTCCACCGCACACGCACGATCGGGCCTGCCTGGCCATCATGCTCCGCGGCTCGTTCGACCTCCGCTTTCCCGGCAAGCAAGCAGTCGACTGTCAGCAAGGGAGCACCACCCTCGAGCCGCTCGGCGATACCCACGCCAACTATATCGGCAACGGCGGGGCGGAGGTGCTGGTGCTGCAGCCCGACGCCACCGAAGAGTCGATGCAGCCGCTCGCGGGCTTCCTCGATGGGCACCGGCACCTTGCCGACCCCGGCCTTGTGGTGCTGGCACGCCGAATCCTGTCCGAACTGAGGGCGCCCGACGAGGTGTCGATGTTGGCGGTCGAGGGCCTTGCCCTCGAACTGCTGGCCGCATCGTCCCGCGTCGGGAAAAGTGAATCGCGGGGAGCGCGCGCTCACCCCGGGTGGCTCAAACGCGCGGCCGACATTCTGCACGCCGAGTTCGCCAGCCGGCTCTCGCTCGCCGGTATCGCCCGGGAAGTCGACGTCCATCCCGTGCATTTCACCCGGACCTTCCGAGCGCATTACCGCTGTTCCCCGGGAGAGTTCGTGCGCCGCCGGCGCCTCGAATGGGCGGCGGAGCGCCTTCTCGGATCGGACGATTCGATTGCCGCTATCGCCATCCAGGCCGGTTTCACCGATCAGAGCCACTTCACCCGCCGGTTTCGGCGGCACACGGGTACGACGCCGCAGCACTGGCGCCGCACCCATGGCCGGCCCCTTCCGCTTAACGGATCGCCAGACCGCCCTTGATCAGCGGATTCGTCCGCTCGTCGTTGGCGGGCCATGGCTTGGTGGCGCAGTACTCCGACGACGTGATGATCCCAGCGCTTCCCTCGAACCCAACGAAGGTGATCCGGTCCGGCGGTGTTCCGCCGTGGTGCGAGTAGTCGACCGCCCGAAACCAGATGTCTTTGCCGACCTGGTGGATCGGGGTGGTGAATGAAGCATGGGTCGAGGTGTTCTTGGTGATCACCCCGCCGATCCAGGCCCGATTGTTCGCCGGATCGACCGAAAGGCAGGTGGCGCGACCGTAGAAGTCCACCACGAATCCGCTGAGGACGGTCTTGAAGTGGAGTGTCCCCAGCGCGCCGCCGCCGCCGAATCCGATTACCGCATACCCGAAGTCCACGAGCGGGGCCCCGGCGTTGAATTGCCCCGCGCCGGCGGTCCAGGTGATGGCCCAGTGATTCTGGCTGAGAAGCGGTTGAACCAGAGCCTCGGGAGATGGATCGGGTTCGGGCACCTGCGGAGCGGTGGTGGAGTCGGTACCGCAGGCGGCGAGAAGAAGCAGTGGAGCGAACCACGTTGAACGGGAAAAGCGTGACATAGAATGTCCTTGGCAGGTTGCGGGAGTCGCCAACCTACGGACAAACCGTCATCGGATCTTGTACGTCGAGGGGCTCCTAGCCCGAAAGAAGCATTCGCTCAGCCCTCCACGGCCGCTTGCACTCCATCCACCACCAACGAGGGCAGGCATTGCGCTCCGACCCAGGTCGCGTCATTGCCTACCGCGCGAACCCGCCCTTCCCCCAGCACCTCGAAGACGTCGGCCGAGAGCACGACCCCTTCGAGTCGCCCAACCACCTGGCCCGCCTCGATGAGGTAACACCAGGGCGCCCGAAAGGTGACGATGCCGCCCAGTGGACTGGGCCCCGGCCCCCAGTCGAGGTCATGCACCAGGAGTCCGGTCCGCGCCGCCGCAAGGCGGGCCCATTCGTCGTCGGGCCCGGGCGCCATGCGGAGGTTGGTGAACCCGACGCGGGGCGGCGCCTGGGGAAAGCGCCAGGCATGGCCGGTGGACGGCACTCCGGCGCGGGCACCGACCATGAGATCGGCGAGACAGGTCTGCAGCACCCCCTCGGTCACCACAGGGACTCGACGGGAGGGGACCCCGTCGTCGTCGACCGGCCGCGAACCGGGACGGCCCGGCGTCAGCGCATCATCGACGATGGAGAGCTTCCGATCGAGCACCATCTCCCCCGCCTTGCCCCGAAAGGGCGAGCGGCCCAGCAACGCCTCGTAGCCGACCAGCGCGGCGCGCACCGGACGGAGGAAGGTGGCCACCGCGCGCGGCGTGAGATAGACGGGGGGCGCGGCCACTTTGAGCGCCCCGGGCCCTAGGGGCGGCGGACCGAGCCGGCGCTCCGCTTCCGTCACCATCTGCTCGAGGTCGAGGAGGGTCGGGAGACTCGAGCCGGACCAGAAGAGCCGGAGCGGCGGCGCGGAACCGGCGCCGATCGATTCGACGACGACCCCCGCCCCCGCGAGCGTCACGTCGTACCCCGCCAACACTCCGCGGGTGTTGGCCACCTGTACCGACCCCATGGAACGCTCGGCCCAGGCCTCGACTCGGCGGTGGCTGTGCGTTAGGCGCTCCAGCAACGTCCGGGCCACCCCGTCGAGCGTGCCCACATCGGCGGCGGCCGCCTGCGGCGCGCGGGTGACGACCGCGGGCACCGGGGCCGGCGCGGGGAGGAAGAGCGCCAGTTCCTCCCCCG
>JABFSM010000035.1 GCA_013140635.1 Gemmatimonadales bacterium | reverse complement strand
CCCTCTCCCCGCTGAATGAGCCGTCGCCGAGCCCGGGCTTCGGGAGTGGCGGTGAGAAAGATCTTGACCGGCGCGTTGGGAAAGACCGCCGTGCCGATGTCGCGGCCGTCGAGAACGAAGAGCCGCCCACTCCGCGCAGCCGCCCGAAGCCGTGCGTTGACCCACTCGCGAAGCAGCGGCATCGCGCTCACGTCGGACACCAGGGCGTTCACCTCGGCGCCCCGGATCAACGGCTCCGCCGCCAGTCCATCGAGGAAGGGGACGACATCCTCGCCAATCTCGCGGAGTTCGAGATCGCGGGCCTCGGCGGACCGGAGGATGGCCTCGGCGGAACGCGGATTCATGGTGAGCGCCACCGCCGTCAGGCCTCGGTAGAGCGCACCCGAATCGAGATGCACCGCGCCAAGCTCCTTCGCGACGGCCGCGGCGGTGCTCGATTTCCCCGAGGCGGCGGGCCCGTCGATGGCAATGACGAACGCGCTCATCGCCCCCGGATCCGCGCCATGGTCTCCGAGAATCCCGGAAAGCTGACCGCCGCGCAGGCCATATCGTCGACGCGCACCCTAGCTCCTTTCATGGTGCCGAGAACCGCGAATGCCATCGCCAGGCGATGATCGCCCGCGGTGACGACCCGCCCCGCCGGGGGCGGTTCCCCGCCCTCGACGACCAGCGCCTCCCCTTCCACAACCGCCCGCGCTCCGACGGCGCGGAGATTCTCCGCGATAAGGCCAAGCCGGTCGCTTTCTTTGACCCTGAGCTCGCCAACCTCATGGAATCTGGTAATGCCCCCGGCGCGGGACGCCAGCACCGCGAGGAGGGGTATCTCGTCGATGAGCCCAGGTATCTCGGCGGCGGTTACGGTAGTGGCTTGGAGCAGCCCCGGCCGGACCACGAGGTCTCCCACCGGCTCACCGGCCCGCGCTCCGGTCTCCTCAACCGTTATGTCAGCACCCATCCGCCCGAGGACGCGGAGGAAACCGGTACGGGTGGGATTCAGGCCGACCCCCGTCACTCGAAGTTCCCCCCCTTCCGCGAGGAGCGCCGCCCCGACCAGGAAGGCGGCGGAGGAGGGGTCGCCGGGAACCTCGAGATCGAAAGGAAGCAGCCGCCCGGTCGGCTCGAAGCGAATCCAGCCGTTCGCGTCCTCGTCAACCCGGTAACCGAAGGCGCGGAGGAGGCGTTCGGTATGGTCTCTCGACCGGCCGCCGGGCTCGAAAAGGGAGACCGGCTGCCCGGCCGCCATCCCGGCCATGAGAAGGCACCCCTTGATCTGAGCGCTGGACACGGGGAGAGACCACTCGAGAGGACCGAGCGCCCCCCCATGAACGGCGAGCGGAAGCCGGTCGGGCCGGTCCCCATCGAAGCGGGCACCCATCAGCGAAAGCGGTTCCGTGACCCGACGCATTGGCCGGCGGCGAAGGGAGGGATCGCCGGTCAGGAGGGAGCGAAAGGGGTGGGCTGCCAGAAGACCGAGGGAAAGACGCGCCGTCGTCCCTGAGTTCCCACAATCAAGGCTCTTGCCGGGCGACTTGAACCTGGCTCGTCCTCGAACGGTCACTTCTCCACCTTGGCGAAGAGGAGAGACCTCCACTCCCAGGGTCCGAAGAAGCCCGGCGGTCGAGCGCGCGTCGAAGGAAGTGAGCGCCCCCCGGAGGGCCGAAGTGCCCGGAGCGAGGCCGGCGAGGAGGAGGAGCCGGTGGGTAAGGCTCTTATCCCCCGGGACCTCCACTTTTCCACGCACGATCATGAACCTGCTCCCAGGGGTGACGGCCAATTCGGTCGGGGTTGCTACTTGCTTGCGGGAATTGTACTTATAGATGATTGTCACACCAATCCCACCACCCTCAAGACGGGTGCCTTGACCTCACCGAAGTCTGAGCGTCTCACCCCAACCGATCTTTGGCTGGCCCAGGTGCTGTTAGACACCGGGGTATTACTCGGGGTGCAGGCAGAGGAGCTGAAACAGGGCGAGGGAGAGACGGTCTGGGCCCGGGCCGTCGCTCGCGGCTACTCGACCGATGAGGGGATCGTGAAGGCGCTGGCCGCGCGGTTCAAAGTGCCGGCCGCCGACTTTGCTACCGCCGACCCCAGGGCCACCGCGCTGCTGCCCGAGTCGGTAGCTCGAAAGCATCAGGTCCTCCCGATCGCCGCTGACGACCGGACCATCACCCTGGCGACATGCACCCCCCACGACCTGGAACTCGAAGAGACGCTCCGCTTCGTGACCGGGCGCCGAGTGGTACTCGAAGTGGCTTCGCCGATCGTGATCGGCCAGAAAATCGACGACGCCTACCGTCCCGAAAAGGCGATCAACCGCCTTCTCGACGGCCTGGACGACTCCAACGTGGAATCGATCGAGGAGCCGATGGTCGTGGGCATGGAGCGCGATCCCGCGCTCGAGGCGCCGATGACCAAGCTGGTGGATGCCATGATCAGCGACGGGGTCCGCGAGGGGGCGAGCGATATCCACGCGGAGCCGCTGGCCGACGGCATGTCGGTTCGATACCGGATCGACGGGGTGCTCAAAGAGGTGATGCGGCTCCCGGGGACGGCGGGGCCGGCGCTGGTGCGGCGCGTGAAGATCCTGGCCAAACTCGACGTCACCGACCCCCTGCACCCGCATGACGGCCGAGCCGGCGTCCGGGTCGACGGTAAGGTGATCGACCTCCGCATCGCGACGGTGCCGATCGCGCGGCGCGGCGAGAAGGTGGTCATCCGGATTCTCGATAAGTCGAACCTGCGGGCAAACATCCCCGATCTGGGCCTTCCGATGTCGGAGGAAGAAGTCTTCCGCCGCATGCTGGGACACCGGGAAGGCATGATCCTGGTCACCGGCCCGACCGGAAGCGGCAAGACCACCACGCTCTACGCGGTGGTCAACGAGCTCCGCACCGGCAAAGTGAACATCATTACGGTGGAAGATCCGGTGGAGTACGACATCCCCGGTATCTCCCAGCTCCAGGTGAACGACGCGCAGGGCTTCACTTTTGCCACGGCGCTTCGGTCGGTGCTGCGGCAAGACCCCGACATCCTGCTCGTCGGCGAAATTCGCGACAACGAGACCGCGACGATCGCGATTCAGGCGGGCCTCTCCGGCCACCTGGTGTTGTCGACGCTCCACACGAACGATGCACCGTCGGCTGTGGTCCGGCTGCGCGACCTTGGGCTGGACAGCTTCAAGCTGGCCGCCGTGCTCAAAGGGGTGGTGGCCCAGCGGCTGGTGCGCAAACTTTGTAAGCAATGCTCGCAGGAAGTTGCAGTCGCCGACCTCCCCCTGGAGGCCAGGCCGCCGGAAGGGCGTGAGGCCACCCCCAGACGGCCGGTCGGGTGCAAAGCTTGCGGAGGAACCGGATACCGGGGGCGCACCGGGGTCCTCGAGCTGATGCCGGTGGATCTCTCGGTGGCCCAGAAAATCGAAGCGGGGGCGCTGCCGGACACGATCATGGCGGCGTCTCGGCCCCTCGGGGCGCGCACCCTCTGGGAGAGTGCCCTGGAGCGAGTCTGGCTTGGCATTACCTCGCTGGATGAGGCGGTGCGGGTGTTGGGCGAGCAGCAGCAGGCGGAGGATTCCTCCGAGCCGGCTCCTCCTCCCGTGCCGGAGGCGGTGCCGAAAGCGGTTCGGGCCGCATTGCACGCCGACGAACCGAGCAAGACGCGGGTGCTGGTGGCGGACGACGATCCCCAGATGCGGCGGCTGATTCGGTCGATCCTGGAGCGCGACGGCTACGAGGTCTTCGAAGCGGCGGACGGCTTGGATGCGATCGACGCGGTGGAGAGCCGGGCCCCCGATCTGATGATCCTGGACGTCGACATGCCAAGGCTCGACGGCGTCGGGGTGCTGGAAGAACTTCGGGCCCGGATCAAGACGTCGAGCGTGCCGGTCATCGTCCTAACGGCGCGTACCGACGACACCGAAACGAAGGTGCTGGATCTGGGGGCGCAGGACTTTCTGAACAAGCCGGTGCAGCCGCAGTCGCTGCAGGCTCGGGTACGCGCGGTGCTCCGCCGCGCCAAGCTCTCGTAAGGACACCTATGGCGCGGATCCTGGTCGTCGAGGATAACCCGGACAACATGAAGCTCTTCCGGGCGCTCCTCACGCTCAAAGGACACGAAGTGACCGCGCTGCCGTCGGGAGACGGGCTGATCGAGACGATCGAACGAAGCCGGCCGGAGCTCGTGCTCATGGACATCCAACTCCCCGGCAAGGACGGGTTCTCGCTGCTCGCGGAAATTCGCGCGTCGGCGCATGGGTCGCTCCGAGTGGTGGCGCTCACGGCGCACGCCATGTCGGGCGACCGTGAAAAGGCCCGCGCCGCCGGCTTCGACGACTACATCACCAAGCCGATCGATATCGCCAGCTTTCCCGGACAGGTGGGCCGCGCGCTCGCCGGCACGCCGATCGAACCGTCGGATCCGCGGTGAACCGCCCCACGCCGCCGGGTCCATCCCGAGACAGCAAGACCGACCTCCTCCGGGCCGCGGAAGAGGCGGTCAAGGACCGGGAGGAGAAGGCCGTCGCGGACCGGATCGCGCGGCTCACCCCGGCGCGGCGGCGCCGCCGCTTCCAGGGACTGATCCTGCTCGGGCTGGTCGGCGCCACGCTGCTCACGATTCAGCCGACCTGGCTCGTCGGCCCAAAGGCGCCGCCGGTGGAGACGCCGGCGGTGGCGGCCGCCTCGCTCCGGTTGACGCTGGTGCGCGAGCGGCAGCGTATCGTCGACTATCGGACGCAAACGGGACGGTTGCCCGCGACCCTCGCGGAAGCGGGCGGCATTCTCGAAACGATCTCGTACGAACGGGTCGGCGCCGAAGACTTCCGGCTCAGCGCTCGAACCGGCGATTCAGTGATCGTCCTCCGGGCAGCCGATTCGGTCTCGACCCACTTGGGAAAGAGCTTCAAGGTGCTCAAGGAACGGGGGCGGGAGTGAGGAGATTGCTTCGGGGCCGCAGGCCCCTCGCAATGACCGCACAGCGAGGGTTCACCCTCATCGAGCTCCTCGTCGTGATGACGATCCTGGGCATCCTCTCCGGGCTCTCGCTCCTCAAGCTGCGCGACCTTCGCTACGCCGCGGTCGCGGCGCAAATGACCCAGGAGCTGCGCGCCGTTCAGGTGGCGGCGTTCAACTACTTTGCCGATCATGAGACCTGGCCGCTGGAGACGGGCCCCGGTGCCGTGCCCGCGGGCCTCGCGCCCCTCCTCCCGGCGCAGCTCACGAGTTCCTTCGACCGGGGCGAATACGTTCTCGACTACGAAAACTTCGGCGGCACGGGGGAAGTCGTCATCGGTGTGTCGGTAACGAGCAGCAACGAGCGGCTCTTCGCCAAGTTCGCGCAGTTCCTCGGCAAGGGCTCGCCCTTCTTCATCGCGGGGAACACCATCACCTATCTCATCTCGGGCCCAGGCGGAATCTTCTGACCATGTCCGACAAGCGTGAACTCCTCGATGCGTTCGACCAAGTCGTCGAGCGAGACCGGAAGCTCCGGACTTCCGGCCCGGTGGTGGCGGCGGTCCGGCGCAACAAGGTGTGGATCGGCGCGCTCTGCGTGGTCCTCTGGGGATGGCTCGCCTATACATGGCTGAGCAAGCCGGCGTGGCTTTTCCAACAGGACCCCGCCTCGCTCATGTCGGTGGCCGAACAGGAGAACGCCATGCGGTTCGGCCTGTACCTGCAGCGGGAACGGGTGGCGGAATATGTGACCGCCAACAGACGGCTGCCGGCCGCGCTCGAGGATGCGGGCGACGTCGAGCAGGGGGTGACCTATCTGCCGGGGAGCGGCACCACCTTCACGCTCGTGGGCTCGGTGGCCGGCGTCGAACTGCGCTTGGCGAGCGGCGATTCGGCGGAGGAGTTCCTCAAACCGACCGGCATCAAACCGAACAAAGGAAGTTAGGCGGCCTCAGTAGCAGGCGGGGACCCCTTCCTTGGTCACCGCCCGGTTGGGCGACCACGACGCCTGGCCCATGAAGATGCCGCAGGTTCGCGGGGGGGCGCTCAGCCGGCTATTGGTGACCGTCGCGCTCCAGCCACTGGCGGACCGATACCGCAGCGTCACCGCATTGCCGGGGGAGACGCCCAATGCGGCGGTGCCGCGCCCCGCGGCGCCCGGGATCTCGCGCGGCCCGATCCGACCGGCGTAGTCGCGGTTGGCGGAGAAGAACCCCTCTTGCGAGCTCACCAGGGTCCTCAGATCGGCCACCATCCCGGCGCGCAGCGCCTTGTCCCTGCTCTGCACCGACTTGAGCCCGACGATGGTGGCCAGGACTCCGACAATGGCCACGACGGTCAGCAACTCGATGATCGTGAAGCCGGCACGGGAGTTCGTCATTTGATCTTTCCTCGGAGAGCCAGAACCTTGGGGTCGGGCTTCGGGTACGTCGGACCGATCTCCTCCAGCGCCGCGACCACCACCTGCGCCACGAGCAAATCGCGCGCCGAGTTCTTGTCGGCGGGCACGAGATACCAGGGTGCATGCGGGGTGCTCGTGCGCGCCAGCACCGCTTCGTACGCCCGGCTGTAGTCGTCCCAGCGGGCGCGCTCGGCGAGGTCGCCGAGTTCGAATTTCCAGTTCTTGGTCGGATCGTCGAGCCGTTCGGCAAGACGCTTCCGCTGTTCATCCTTCGAAATATGGAGGAAGAACTTCCGAATCACGATCCCCTCGTCGGCGAGGAGCCGTTCGAAGGCGTTGATCTGATCGTAGCGCTTCCGCCAAACCGCCTCGGGCACGAGCCGGTGCACTCGAGCGGCCAGCAGGTCTTCATAGTGGGATCGGTTGAAGATTCCGATCATCCCCCGCGCTGGAACGACCTGGTGCACCCGCCAGAGGTAGTCGTGCCGAAGCTCCAACGGGGTCGGACGCTTGAATCCGGTGACGGCGGTGAGGGCCGGATTCAGATAGCCGAAGACCCGTTTGACCGTGCCGTCTTTTCCGGACGCGTCCCGCCCTTGCAGCACGATCAGAAGCGCACGGCGCCCATCGGCGCCGAGCGCCGCTTGAAGCGCTTCCAGGCGTTCGCCCAGGGCGTCGATCTCTTCGGCGATGCGCGGCTTGGGGGGAAGGCCCGCCGGAGCGGCGGCCATGGCGTCGGTGAGCCGTATCTTCCGGCCGAGAGGATGCGGGGCGAGTCGCGGTTGCGTCATCGTTCACCCTTCGCCGAGCAGGCGGACGCGGCGGGGCCGCGCCGCGATGAGCTTCCGATTCTTCTCGAGCGCGGCACGGACCCGGGCCGCCGCCTCGTCGGGGGAATCGGAGACTATCAGCAGATCCACGTCGACCGGCGCGATGGTGCCGGCGGTGACCAGTGTCTCACGGATGAAGGCGATGAGCGGCGCCCAGTACGACGTGCCCATCAGGATCACCGGAAACGACTCGATTTTCCGGGTCTGGACCAGAGTTAGCGCCTCGAACAGTTCGTCCAGGGTGCCAAAGCCGCCCGGCAGCACGACGAAGGCGAAGCTGTACTTCACCAGCATCACCTTGCGGACGAAGAAATATCGGAAGGTGATCCACCGATCGAGATAGGGATTGGGTTGCTGTTCCAGCGGTAGGCGGATATTGCACCCGATGGTGTAGCCACCGGCTTCCTTGGCGCCGCGGTTGGCTGCCTCCATGATGCCGGGGCCGCCCCCGGTGAGCACCGTGGCGCCCGCGGCGGCGAGGTGCCGACCGACGTCGCGGGCGAGGGTGTAGTAGGGGTGATCTTCCCGGAATCGGGCGGACCCGAAAACGGTGACGCAGGGGCCGACGAAGTGAAGGGACCGGAAGCCTTTGATGAATTCGAAGGCTATCCGGATGACTCGGGCAAGCTCGGAGAGTCTGGATTGCGGACCCTCGAGGAAGTTGGCGTGCTCGCGATCTTCCTGGGGTTGGAGCCACGGGTCATCCGCGTAGCTGGGCGAGGGCGACCATGGCTCGAGGTCAGGGAGAGTCATCCGGGTGAAGAATAGCGTGGGGAAGATGCTGGGGCCGGGGATCGAACCCGGAAGGGATTGCTCCCGAGGGATTTTAAGTCCCTTGCGTTTGCCAATTTCGCCACCCCAGCGCGCCCCGGAGAATATCCCCCTTCCCTCCGGTCCGCCAAAACCATCGCCCCCCTCAAACTCGTAGTACATTGAGGACCTACCGACCCGCCGACCGAATGTCTTCGTAGAAGAGGCACCATGACCATGCAACCCGGTATCGCCAGCCTCGCCCTCCTCTTCGGGTTGGCCTCGACCGCTGTGGCGCAGACCGCCGAGCTAACGCTCCTCGACCAAACATCCCGAACCCCGATCGCGGGGGCGATCGTCCGCCTCGTGGCGAGCGGGCGGGCGGTGACGCAGGGGCTGACCAACGAACAGGGGCGTCTTGCGCTCAAGCCGCCGGCACCCGGCACCTATCAGGTTCGGATCGACCGGACCGGATTCTCCGGCGTCTCGCTCAACGAGATCAAGATCGAAGCGGATGTCGTTCTGCGCCGCACCCTGCTCCTGCCGAACAACCGGACGAACCTCCCGTCGATCGTCGTGAGCAGAAGAACGAGCTGCGAAGCCACGAGCGATGGCGGGATCGCCGCGGTAGCCCTCTGGAAAGAGGTGGAGAAGGCCCTGAGCGCCAACGTGATCACGCAAGAGAGTGGCGAGTTCCCTCTCAGGGTTCGGGAGTTCCGCCGAGAGGTGGCCCGATCCGGAGAGGTCCTCTCCGAACAGGAGATTCGCAGCTCCATCGTGGCCGGCGTACCGTTCTCGGCGCTGCCCGCCTCGCTCCTTGCCACACAAGGGTTCGTCACGCAAGACCGCAGGTCCCAAGAAGTAGTCTTTGCCGCTCCGGACGCGGCGACCCTGCTCTCCGACGAGTTCGTCACCACCCATTGCTTCCGCGTGGCTTCGGTCGGGGACAGCCTGGTCGGGCTCGCGTTCGAACCGGCTCGCAATCGCCGGCTATCCGACGTCAAGGGCACCCTCTGGATGGACCGGGTGACCTACGCCCTCAAGCGGCTCGACTACTCGTACATCCGCGTCGACCCTTCCTACCAACTGCCCGATGTCGGCGGGCGACTCGAGTTCTCCGCGCTTCCCTCCGGCGCATGGATCGTCAGCTACTGGTATGTACGTATGCCGAATCTGGAACCGGCTTTCCGGCGAGGGTTTGAGTACATCGACCAGGGCGGGCGCGCCGAGCTCGCCGAACCGCGGCGGCCAATTCCGGCATTCTCGGCGGCCGGGGGCGGCTGACGCAGACTGGCATTGAGGGAGCCGACCCCTCAACTTCCGGCTCCCATGATTTCGTTCCGGCCTCTCGGCGCGATTGCGCTCTCCCTCTGTTTTTCGGCCATGCCCTTGGCGGCGCAACTCCCTCCGGTGACCGTCCCGAAGGGGCTCCTCCGCGTCGACATCGGTGGCCGATTCGAGTGGTGGGACCAGCGCTTCCGGAACGGTGTCAGGGAGGGTGTGGGGGCCGATTTTACCCGAAATCCCGCCGATGGTAGCTGGCTCCCCCTTCTTGCCACCGCGGAGGCCAGGCTCCGACAGGCCACCGGCCAGACGGCGCTCAACCTCTCCCTCGGACGAACCAGTTCCACGATTCTGGTGACCGGAGGCACCGGCTATATCGGCGCCGGCTACGGCCTCACCAGCCGCATTACCCTATTCGGCACGGTACCGATCGTCAGAGTGCGGGTCCAGCATGTCTTCGGCAACGACACCCTCAGCGCGACTGCCGGGTTGAATCCAGCCGATCCGGTGGTCGGCAACGCGACGGCTCAGGCCCAGACAGGCGCATTCAAGACCGAATTTACCGCGGCGCTCACCTCCCTCGGGCTTCGAATTGCCGCAGGTGACTACAACTCTGATTCCGAGATCAAGGCCCTGGCGGAGCAGACCTTTGCCGACGGAATAGCGCTCAAGAACAGCCTCGACGATCTGCTCGGTTCCACTTTCCTCCCCGTCACCGGAAGCGCGGGACAATCGGCGATCGCCGCCAAGCTCGAGACCCTGCGCGTCGCGATCTCGACCCTCGTGCCCACCGGCCCAGAGAATCCGTTCGGCACCCCTGCGTTTCCTTCACGCGGACCGATCGGCGCGGAGCTCGAGTCGTTCGCGACGAGTACCGCCGGCCCGATTGCCGCCGAGCCCTTTCAGCCGCCGATACTGAGTTATCTGGGCGACGTCGAAGTGGGAGCCGCTTTCACTTGGCTCGACCGGCGCGCCGCGACCGGAGGATTCGGCATCCGGTCGGCGCTTGTCGGCACCGTGCGGCTTCCCACCGGGCAGCTCGACTTACCCGAAGATCTCTTCGATCAGGGAACCGGCGACCACCAGCCCGACGTGCAGGGCGATCTGGTGACCGATCTCTTTCGTGGCCGGTTCGGCGCGCGGCTGACCGCGCGATACGTCCTGCAACTGCCGGGGCCAGTCGATCGACGGCTCTCGCCATACGACCAGCCGTTCGCGCCGGCGGCGAGCCTAGCGGGCCTAACGCGCGATCCGGGCGAGATTCTGGAGGGGGCATTCGAGCCCTTCTTCCGCATTGCGCCGACGCTCGCCATTACCGCCGGCGTTCGGCATTGGTCGAAGGGTGCTGACAAGTATTCCTACGCTCCTGGGCAGATCCCGATCGACGGAACGACCCCCGGCGTACTGGCGGCCGACTCCGAGGAGAGCGCCACCGCCTTTGCCGCCGGCATCAGCTTCTCACACACTGGGACGCGAAAGGATGGGACGGCGGGAATGCCGATGGATGCTTGGCTCCGGTTCGAGTCGGTCACCAGCTCGACGATGGGCCGAATCCCGGCGCGCCGAGGCGTGACGGCCATCCTTCGGCTCTACCGAAGGCTCTTCTAGCCGCCCGCCCAGCGGGGGCCGGACTATGGCACCTTGAACTCGAGGGTCGCAAAACCGGTGTTGATCAGATCGTCGTTCCAGACCGCGTTCTGCCCGACTGTGGCGATGACGTTGACCTTCCGGATGTTCTCTCCCAGATCGCGCCGCGCCACACCAACGAGATACGCGTGCGTTACCGGATCGACGATGAACGCGATGGTGCCCAATTTCTCGGTCAGGTACTGGAATCGCCGCACCCCTTCGGCGGTGCTGAAGCCGTTGTACCCGATGTGCCAATCGCCCTCGCGCCTGAGGAGCCCGATCGAGATCATCTTGTCGAAGGTGAAGGCCCGATTGGTGCCATACCAATTGAGGCCGGTGCTCTGATCGGCGTCGAGGTCGAACGACACACTGGCGGCCACGGAGACCGAGTCCTCCACCCCAAAGACCTCCAGCCGAAACCAGAGCGTATCGCTTGCCACGTCGTGGTAGAACCAGAGGGCCTTTCCGTCAGGCGCCGCAGGGCGCCGGCCGTCGCCGGAGGGATCCTCTCCAAGCTTGGTCCAGGTGACCTGCCGAGCCCAGCCCGGCACCGCGCGCACGGGGTACTTGGACTCGGGATATTGGGCGCCGGCGGTCGCCGCGCCTCCGAGGACCATCGCCGTCAACAGGCATACGCGAATCGAGACGGGGCGCATTGTCGGTTCTCTTCGTTTCGGGGATGAGAGAGAGATGATTCTAGAGGCCCAACCGTCGCGAGAGAACTTGGCGAATCCACTCGCGACAGGCCGCGGCTGATAGTTCTAGAAGTTACCCGGCAACGCCCAGGAAGCTGTCAAGATCTTGTCATGGCGATTCGAGGTCTCACTCCTGCCGAATCGCCTCCAGCGGGCTCACCCGCATGGCACGCCTTGCAGGGAGCAGCGAGGCCAGCAGCGACATTGCCGCGAGAAGGGCCGCCACGCCGAGAAAGGTCGGCAGGTCGAGCGGGGTCACCCCGAAGAGCAGCGCTTTGAGAATGCCGCCGATGGCAGTGGCACCGAGCAGCCCCAACCCGAGGCCGATCGCGGCGAGCCTGGTGCCTTGCCCCAAGACGAGCCGCTGAATGGCGCCGGGTGCCGCTCCAAGCGCCAGGCGGACTCCGATTTCCCGGCGGCGCTGTGCCACCGCATAGGCCATGACACCATACACGCCGAGAATCGCGAGGCCGAGCGCCACCGCCGCGAAAATGCCGACCAGCAACGCGTAGAGCCGTGGCAGCGCGACCGCAGCGCCGGCCTGTTCCCGCATAGTGCGGATACCGGAGAGCGAGACATTCGGATCGACCGCAGCCAACGCCGTTCGGAGTGCCTGCACCGCCGCCGCCACATCGCGCCTTGGGTCGACCACGAGGGTCACCGCGCGGGTCGCGAACTGCTCCAGAGGGAAGAAGAGTTCCAGCTTGACCGGCTGATCGGGACCATCGGGTTTGCCGTTGGCGACGACACCGACCACGGTCAGTTGCTGGTCCTGGTTCTTGAGCTGGCGCCCAATTGGGTCTTTTCCTCCAAAAAGCCGGCGCGCCGCTTCCTCGTTCAAGATGCCGACCGGAAGCCCGCCGAGCCGGTCTTCCGGTGTGAAGGCGCGGCCGGCCACCAACCGCATCTTCATGAGTTGGGAGTATCCCGGTGTGACGGTCCGGTACCAGATCCCGGTCGATTTCGCGTCGGGCTCGCCGACCGGAATGACACCGATGTCCTGATCGCCAGCACCGGCCAGCGGCGGCAGATCGGTCGCCTCCGCGCCGAGAACCGCAGGATCGGCGCGGAGGCGGGTGAGTAGGTCGTTGATGGCCAGCACCGCGCGGCCCGCCTCGGGGTAACGCGCTCGCGGGAAGAGCACCGAGCCAAGGACAACGGAGTCGGTCCGGAAGCCGAGGTCCACGCTCTGTAGCGCGAGGAAGGTGCGGCCCAATAGCCCAGCCCCGACCAGAAGCATAACGGCCAGCGCAAGCTCCGCTATGACGAGCCCGTCACGCAGGAACCGGCCGCGCCGCCCATCGTCCTGTCCGGCGGTGCGCAGCGACGACATGAGATCGGGACGCACGGCGTGCATGGCGGGAACGAGGCCGAAGCCGAGCCCGGCAAGGAGTGAAAGCCCCGCCGTGAACACGATCGCCACCCCGTCGAGCCGGATGGCCTGAACGTCGCGAATCGTCTGGGGAACGAGCGGCGCGAGGAGCTGGCTGCCATACCACCCGAGCAGGAGCCCCGCTCCCCCTCCCGCCACGGCGAGCACGGCGCTTTCGGTGAGCAATTGGCGCAGCAGTCTCCCCCGCCCCGCCCCGAGCGCCGCGCGCACGCTCATTTCGCGGGCTCGGGCGGCGCCGCGCAGCAGGAG
>JABFSM010000109.1 GCA_013140635.1 Gemmatimonadales bacterium | reverse complement strand
ACCGCGCTCGGCATCCGGCCGAGGAGCGCCGAGACCTCCGAGCCCGCCTGCGTAAAGCGGAAGATGTTGTCGATGAACAGGAGCACGTCCTGGCCCTCGACGTCGCGGAAATACTCGGCGACCGTCAGGCCGGAGAGCCCGACCCGAAGGCGCGCACCCGGCGGCTCGTTCATCTGGCCGTAGATGAGAGCGCAGGAGGGAAGCACTCCGCCCTCCTTCATCTCGAGGTAGAGATCGTTCCCTTCACGGGTCCGCTCGCCCACCCCGCAGAAGACCGACTTGCCGCCGTGCCCCTTCTGCACGTTGTTGATGAGCTCCATGATCACGACCGTCTTGCCGACGCCGGCGCCGCCGAAGAGGCCGATCTTGCCGCCCTTCACGAACGGGGCGATCAGGTCGATCACCTTGATGCCGGTCTCGAAGATGGCCGTCTTGGGCTCAAGGTCGACGAACTTCGGGGTCTCGCGGTGGATAGCCCAGCGCTCGGTCGACTCAGGGATAGGCGGTCCGCCGTCCACCGGCTCGCCCAGCACGTTGAGGATCCGGCCCAACGCCGCGGCGCCGACCGGCACCGTGACCGGCCCGCCGGTATCGAGCGCCTTCATGCCGCGCACCGTGCCGTCGGTGGAGCTCATCGCCACCGCCCGCACCTGGTTCTGACCGATATGCTGCTGCACTTCCGCCACCAGCCGCACCGCCATCGGTCCGGAGTTGTCCTCGACGAGGAGCGCCGTGTAGATCTCGGGGAGATGGTCGGGGGCAAATTCGACGTCGAGCACCGGGCCGATGATCTGGACGATGGTGCCGACGTTGGTGGCCGTCGCGGATGTAGTCGTCATGTGCGTGGTTCCTTGTGTGCTTTTGGATTCTCTGTCGGTAAGTCGGTAGGTGGGTAGGTGGGTACGCCTACCGACCTACCGACTTACCGACTTACCGACTTACCGACTTACCCCTACCCCTGCAACGCCGCCGCGCCGCCCACGATCTCGCTGATCTCTTGCGTGATCGCCGCCTGGCGCTGGCGGTTGTACGTCCGGGTGAGATACTGGATGATCTCGCCCGCGTTGTCGGTCGCGTTCTTCATCGCGGTGCGCTGGGCCCCATAGAACCCGGCGACCGTCTCCACCATGCCCCGAAACACCACGTTGCGCACATAGAGCGGGAGCAGCTTCTCGAGAATGGCGCCTGCGTTGGGCTTCAGGATGTAGTCGGGCCGGCGAGTCCGGTCAGCGGGCGGCTCCACCGGGAGGATGCGCACCGTCGTAGGCGGAGTGGTCAGCGCGCTCACGAACTTCGCGTGCACCAGGTCGACGCTCGCCAGTTCCCCCGCCTCGTACGCCGCGATCAACCCCGCCACCAGGCTCGCCGCATGATCGGCGGTCGGCTTCTCGCCGATATCCTGGCGGTCGGCGGCCAGGGGACGCTTGAGATACTTGAAGAAGCCGGCGCCCTTCTTTCCGACGGCGTGGAGCTCCACCGTGAAGCCCGCGGCCTCGAGTTCTTCGATCCGGCGCCGGGCTTCCTTGATCAGATTCGCGTTGAAGGCGCCGGCCAGGCCCCGGTTCGACGTCACCAGAATGACCGCCGCCTTGGTCGGCCCCCCCTTGGACGGCGGAAGCGGACGGCGAAGCAGCGGAAATTGCTGCGCCAGGTCGGGGGTCGTCAGATCGGCGATCACCTCGCGAAGCGCCTGCGCGTAGGGGCGGGCGGCCACCACGCGGTCCTGCGCCCGCTTGAGCTTGCTCGTCGCGACGAGCTCCATCGTCCGGGTGATCTTCCGGGTATTCTGGACGGTCTTGATCCGTCCCTTGAGGGCGCGGCCCTTGGCCATGCTACTCGGCCCGGAAGAGCGACTTGAAGGAGTCGATCGCCCCCTTGAGGCTCGCGGTCAGATCCGCGTCGAGCGCCTTCTTGGTGCGAATGCCGCCGAGCACGTCGCCGGGGGCGCTCTGCAGATAGTCGAGGAAGTCCCGTTCCCACTGGCGAATGTGCTTCGTGTCGACATCGTCCAGATACCCGTTGGTGACGGCGTAGATGATCGCCACCTGACGCTCGACCGGCACCGGCTGGTACTGCGACTGCTTGAGCACTTCCACCAGGCGGGCGCCCCGCGCGAGCTGGCGCTGGGTGGCCGCGTCGAGATCGGAGCCGAACTGCGCGAACGCCTCGAGCTCGCGGAACTGCGCCAACGACAGCCGCAGAGGGCCGGCCACCTGCTTCATCGCCTTGATCTGCGCATTGCCGCCGACTCGGCTCACGCTGATGCCGGCGTCGACCGCCGGCCGCACGTTCGAGTAGAAGAGATCGGTCGTGAGGAAGATCTGGCCGTCGGTGATCGAGATGACGTTGGTCGGGATGTACGCCGAGACGTCGCCGGCCTGGGTTTCGATGATGGGAAGCGCGGTGAGGGAGCCGCCCGGCTTCTTGATCCGGGGGTCGAACTTGATGGCCGCCGGATCCTCGGAAATCTTGGCTGCCCGCTCGAGCAGCCGGCTGTGCAGGTAGAAGACGTCGCCGGGGTATGCCTCACGGCCCGGCGGGCGCCGCAAAATCAGCGACATCTGCCGGTAGGCGGCGGCCTGCTTGGACAGGTCGTCGTAGACGCAGAGCGTCGCCTTCCCCTCGGCGTACATGAAGTGCTCGGCCAGGGCGCAACCGGTGTACGGCGCGATGAACTGCAGCGGCGCCGGCTCCGAGGCGGAGGCCACGACCACGATGGTGTACTCCATCGCCCCGGCCTCTTTGAGCCGCTCGACCACCGTGGCGACGGTCGAGCGCTTCTGCCCGATCGCCACGTACACGCAGATGACGCCGGCGCCCTTCTGATTGATGATTGTGTCGATCGCGATCGCCGTCTTGCCGGTGCCGCGGTCGCCGATGATGAGCTCCCGCTGGCCGCGCCCGATCGGAATCATGGCGTCGATCGCCTTGATCCCGGTCTGCATCGGCTCCTTGACCGGCTGCCGCACGATGATGCCGGGCGCGATCATCTCGACCGGCCGGTTTCCCTCCGCCTTGATCGGCCCGCGACCATCCACCGGCTGGCCGAGCGCGTTGACGACGCGGCCGAGCATCCCCTGCCCCACCGGCACCTCCAGAAGCCGGCCGGTGCAGCGAACCTCGTCCCCCTCTTTGAGTTTGAGGTAGTCGCCCATGATGGCGGCGCCGACATTGTCCTGCTCCAGGTTGAGCACGAGTCCATAGATCGTCTCGCCGGTTTCCGACGAGGTGAACTCGAGCATCTCGCCGGCCAGCGCCGATCGAAGGCCATAGATGCGGGCCACGCCGTCGCGGACTTCGAGGGTCGTTCCGACATCGGCGGTATCGGCCTGCCCCAGATTGGCGGCTTCGATTTCTTTGAGGAGGATGCCCTTGATTTCACTGGGGCGGAGGATCGAATCGGTCGCCATGGGTCTCTATCTCTGGCTCATGGTAAGATTAGGCCGGTTCTGAGCTTGTGAAAAATATCACAATCCTGAATTCCGGGCAAGTGATGCTCGTTAATTCGCTACTCGCTATTCGCTATTCGCTTACTGCTCGGCTCTTCCCTCTTCCCTCTTCACCCGCCCCTGCTC